>JBBSLV010000539.1:0-2491 GCA_038233535.1 Tepidisphaerales bacterium
GACGCGGTCGGCCTTGCCGTACAGACGAATGGAGATCGTATAGAGGCTGTCGTTCGGCTGGACCTTGTACTGCGTGCTCGCATCGAGCTGCTGCGGTTGCTGGCGGGCCACGACGTTTGGCGTGGCGGCGGAGTGGGTGTCGATCGCGGGGAGCGTGATCGTCATGCCGGGCTTCAGCTTGGTGGGGTCGATGCCGGGGTTGGCGTGCTCGATATGGGCATAGTGCTTCGAGCTGCCGTACGCGGCGGCGGAGATCGAGGAGTAGGTGTCACCGATCTTCACGACGTGCGTGCGGGCCGAGCCCGTGACCGGCGCCGGCGCGGCGTCGCGCGGCGGCACTGCACCGGTGTTCGGGCGGGAGGGCGATTGCGTCGAACCCGCCGTCGTCGCATCGACCACCGTCCCCGCGTTTTGCGCGGTGTCGCTGGCGTTGCCGATCGCGCCAGTGGTCGTCCCGTTGCCGAAGCTCGCAGCGCTGCCGTTACCCGCCGGCAGGTTGTTGACGAAGGTCGTGCCGCCGTCGACTGACCCATTGCCGGCCAACCCACCGTCGTTGGCGATGAGAACGCTCGCGTCGCTGGTCGGCACGTCAGTGCCCGCGCCGAGCGACGGGAGCTTTTCGGTTCCGTTGACCAGCGCGTCCCAGTTCCAGCCGCCGTCGGCGGATTCCCCGGTGGAACGGTCGCTGGTGCTCGCGCCGGTGTTGGCGCCGGCGGGGTCGTCGGCGCCGTTGGCCGCATCCCCGTCGGCGGACGCGCCGCCGTTGCGGTTGGCGTATTGATCCTGCGTGGAGACGCCCGGATCGGTCGAGCGGTCGTTGCTCGCCCTGTCGCTGCGTGAATTGATGTCGTCGGCAGGATCTGCGCCGTCGCTCGTGGCGCCGTCGCCGGACTCCGATCCCTCGACGGGGGTCAGCGTCGCGCCCGGTTCGCTACCGTTTCCGGGAACGACCAGCACGTAAACGACCAGCACCGCCAGCAGCACTCCCCCGACAGCCAATCCGAGCTTCACGTCTTTTCGCATGATATGGGCATCCTTTCCCAGCGAGAGATGAACGGCCAAGGGGCGCCCCGCGCCTATCCCGCGCGTTTGGTGAGCACCGCCGCTTCCCCAGGTTTTTCTTCCACACAACCCCAACCGCATCGCGACTGTCGCGAGATTTGCACGATGCGTCAACTTCCCGCCCGTTTACCCACAGGGAAGTGACGCCGACGTTCGGGCCCAGTGGGTACGTCGTTCAAATGAGTACGTCGCTTGCCGTCGCGTGTTCACTTTACGATTCCTACGCCCGTTGCAGCTCCCCTGCGGGGGCTTTCTTCGATTCGCTGTCGCGGCCGCGCGACGGCTGACGTTCTTCGCCCGGGGGCGTCCCGAACAGCAGGATCGGCGCGGCGATCGCAATGGACGAATAAGTGGCGATCACTATGCCAATGAGCAAGGCGAATGTAAAGCCGTGGATGCCGGGTCCGCCGAAGACGTACATCACGAGGATCGTGATAATCGTCGTTCCCCCCGTCAGCAGCGTGCGCGAGAGGGTCTGGTTGATCGAGTCGTTGACGACGTTGCGGCTCACGTGCCCGAACTTCCCGCGGTTCTCGCGGATGCGGTCGAACACGACGACGGTGTCGTTCATCGAATAACCCATCACCGTCAGGATCGCCGCCGTCATCGTGAGGTTCAACCGGAACGGCTCGATGAGCAGCAGGTCGCCGAGAAAAGTGTTGGCGACGTAATGTGCGATGCCGACGGCCGCGAGGACAAACAGCACGTCGTGCAGCACGGAGATGACCGTCGCCGTGCCGTACTTGAGGTTGCCGAAGCGCATCCAGATGTACACCATGATGAGCACGACGCCCAGGATCATGGCCAGCAGCGCTTCGCGCTGCGTTTCCCCGGCGACCTGGGCGTCGAAGTTGCTGACGCGCTGCAACTGGGGCGGCTCGTTAATGCCTTCGTTCACCAGTCGCCAGAACGGCCGGGCGATCTGCTCGGTCCACCTCGCTTGGTCAACGTCGTGCGGGAAGTCTTCGTCGGAGACGAGCACCACGGCCAGTGCGGTCGGGGCGTCCGTGCCGTCGGGGCTGACGACGTCGAACTCGCGGTAGGCCGGCGTCGTTTCGCCCGGCTGCGGCGCCAACCGCGCCCGTTCGATGCGCGACGCGATCACGCTGGGCCTCATCGGCGGGCTGATCTCGCGCAGCACGATGGCCGCGCCCTGAAGGTGGCTGGAAAGCCCCGGGGGGACAAACCCGGCGATCTCCTGCTCCTGGCTCTTGATCGGGATGATGTACTGCCCCATCGCAAGGTCCGCTGTCTGCCCCACCCCGGCGAACGTGCTGGGCAGCTCGACCTTCAGTCGCTCGCCCAGCGCCTCGACCACCGCCTGGCGTACGCCCGTTGCGTTCTGTGCGGTCGTCACGACTTCGTACGTCGTGTCGTCGGTTCCCACGGACACCACGCTGGGGCTGCCCATCGCTTCGGGGTTGCGATC
>JBBSLV010000540.1:0-2488 GCA_038233535.1 Tepidisphaerales bacterium
TCGGCGGTGTCGATCAGCGTGACCACGGGCAGCCCGAACTTCTCCGCCAGCTTCATGCAGCGCAGGGCCTTGCGATACCCCTCGGGGTGGGCCAGGCCGAACGAGCAGCAGACTTTTTCCTTCGTGTCGCGTCCCTTGTGCGTGCCGATGAGCATGACCTTGTGCCCGCCAAGCCGAGCCAGCCCGCACTGGATGGCGCGGTCGTCGCCGAAATGCCGGTCGCCGTGCAGCTCGCGGAATTCGCGGCAGATCATGTCCACGTAGTCGCGAAACAGCGGGCGCTGCGGATGACGGGCGACCTGCACGGTCTCCCAGGCCGAGAGCTTGTCGTAGGTCTTGCGGAGCAGGGAGGTGTAGTTCACCCGAAGCTGGCGCAGCTCCCTGGAATAATCGATCTGCTTGTGGGCCTGCATCGCTTCGAGCTCGAGAATCTGGTTCTCGAGCTGTGCGAGAGGCTTCTCGAACTCCAGCACGTGCCGCGCGACGGCCCGCTTGCTGGAGTTCGTCGGAAACGGCTTGGCAACGTGAGCAACGTCGCTTGTCGAGAGTTCAGGCAAGGCGATGGCTTGTGACATAAGATTTACCAGACGCAAACGTGAACCCAATAGCCTAGCAGCGTCCGTCAGGGGAGCAAGCATCAATTGACCGTCGCGCCAGCCTGCGTCAGAATCCGCATCGGGGAAACATCAAGGGCAGCAAATGTACGGCCCGTTTCGGGCAACCGTTCGACCGGACATTTTATCGGACCATGACACCCAAGCGCTTGAGCATCATCGGAGTTGGACTGCTGGGCGGATCGATCGGTCTGGCGGTGAAGTCTGCCGCAATTCCTTGCCGCGTCATTGGTTACGGCCACCGTCGCGCAACGCTCGACAAGGCGTTGGCAAGCGAAGCAATCGATGAGGCCGCTATGACGCTCGTTGATGCGGTTGATGGAGCAGACCTCGTCATCCTGTGCACTCCGGTGGGATTGTTCCGGCAGATTCTGACCGACATTGCCCCGGCGCTGGGCACGGGGGTCATCGTCACCGACGTCGGCAGCACCAAGCGGTCGGTCGTCCGCGACGCCGTCGAGATACTGCCGAAACACGCGAAGTTCGTCGGCAGTCACCCGATGGCCGGAAGTGAGAAGCGCGGCATCGAGTTCGCCCGGGCGGACCTGTTCACCGGCGCCCGCTGCATCCTCACCCCAGACGCATCGACCGATGTCGATGCCTTAGCTTCCGTCGACGCATTCTGGCGGGGTTTGGGGATGAAGATCGCGAAGCTCCCCCCCGACGACCACGACCGGCTGGTCTCCGACATCAGCCACCTGCCCCACGCCATCGCCGCGTCGCTCGTCATGATGCAGCTCGACGCGGCCCTGCCTCTGGCGGGCAAGGGATTCCTTGACGCCACTCGCATCGCCGGCGGGGACGGCGCCCTGTGGCGCGACATCTTCCTCGACAACCGCGACCACCTCGCCGGCTCGCTCACGCGCTTCCGCGACACGCTGGACGCCGTCCTCACCCGGCTCGACTCCGCCCACAGTGCCGAGCTTGCCAATTGGCTCGATCAAGCCGCCGCCCGCAGGGCAGCGCTGCTTGCTGAGAGGCTTAAGGATAAGCATCCGGAGTAGCGTCTTCGCGGTGTCAGGCAAAACTCCGTGTGACGTCGCGGTTCATCCTTATCACACCGGTCCCACGTCCGGCGCCGGCGTCATCCTTCTCCTGAGCTGCGCCTCGCGCAGCTCCACCACCACGTTGGCGGCGAGGATCAGCACCGCCCCGGTAATCTCGATCCCCGACGTGAGCCCGCGGCCGGTCGCGAGGTATGCGTACCCGGCGGCGAAGATCGGCTCGACCAGGTAAATCAGCGCCGCCCGCGTCGGGTCAACCTTCGGCTGGAAGAAGTTCAGCAGCCCGAACGACCCGATCGTCGTGAACACCGCGAGCAGGGCCACGTTCATCCACACGCGCGGCCCGGCCAGCACGCGCGGGCTTTCCACCAGCGCCTCCGGCCCCGCCTGCACGAGCAAACACGCGACGATCGTCATGACGGCCGTCACCGCGAACTGCCCCAGCGCCATCCGCGCGGGGTTTTCGTGCGGCACGATCAGGTTGACCGCGATGATGTACCCGGAAAACACGACGGCCGCGCCCAGGCCGAGCATTTCCCCCACGCCGAAACCCGTCGGCGTCGCGCCGGTCATGAGCCACACCCCGATCGTCGCGACGACGACTCCGCCCCATTGCAACGCGGTGGGGGGCCTGCGGATGACGACCGTCATCAGCAGCGGGACGAACACGATCGTCAGCGCCGTGAGGAATGCGGCCACCGCCTCGCTCGTGCGATCCAGCCCAATGTGCTGGAGCACCAGCCCCGCGCCGAGGAACAGTCCCAGGATTGTCCCGCGCATCGCGCTGCGAAGCGTCCAGCCGGTGCGCGCGTCGCGAAACACGATCGCCCACAGCACCGACGCGATCGTGAACCGCCACGCCAGCAGAAA
>JBBSLV010000541.1:0-2454 GCA_038233535.1 Tepidisphaerales bacterium
CGGCGAGCGCGACGCGCGCACCGTCATCCGTGCCTTCGACATCTTCGCCATTTCCAGCCGAAAGGAGGGACTGCCGTACGTCGTGCTCGAAGCCATGGCCGCGGGGCTGCCCGTCGTGGCGACGGCGGCGTCGGGGGTGGAATTGCTCGTGCAGCCGGGAGTGAACGGCGTGGTCGTTCCGACCGATGATGCGCAGACGTTCAGCGACGCCTTAACCGCCCTCGTCGCCAACCCCGAATGGCGCGCCTCCTGCGGTTTGGCGTCGCGCCGGCTGGTGTCGCGTTTTTCGATCGACGCGATGGTCACCGGCACGCTCAACGCATACGGCGCCCCGCTTCCCCGCAGCCGGCGGCGTAGGCGGCGCGGGAACATGCCCGCCGACCGACTCCTCCAAACCGCGGGCGGCCTGTCGTGATCGGGTTGGTCCAGAACTTCATCCACCGCGCCGATGCCGCCGTCGCGCGCGCGTACCTCGCGACGTTCAGCGAGCGCAGCGCCGTGATGTCGTTCCTCTTCCACTCGCTGTTCCGCGACGAACGTGAAGTCGCCTGCAACCTGCTCGACCCGCTCCAGCGAACGACGGTCGCGCAGTTCCGGCAATTCGTCGAATACTACGTCGAGCAGGGTTACCGCTTCATCACCCCCCCCGACCTCCTCGCCGGCCTCCCGCCGGACGGGCGCTACGCGATGGTCACGTTCGACGACGGGTACTTCAGCAACACGCTCGCCCTGCCGATCCTGGAGCAATTTGAGGTTCCCGCGACGTTCTTCATCTCGACGAACCACGTGCGGCAGAACAAGAGCTTCTGGTGGGACGTGCTCTACCGCGAGCGCCTCGCGCGGGGCGCGTCGTCAAACGAGGTGTACGGCGAGGCCGTCGCGCTGAAGTCGCTGCGCACGGAAGACATCGAGACGCGCCTGCTTGAATGGTTCGGACCGGCTGCGCTCACGCCCCGCACCGACGTCGATCGCCCGTTCACCCCCGATGAGCTGAAGACGTTCGCCCGCCACCCGCTCGTGCATCTGGGAAATCACACGGCGAACCACGCGATCCTCACAAACTACACGCCCGCCGAGGTGCGGGCGCAGCTGGAAGACGCGCAGCGCGCGTTGGTCGAGATGACCGGCATCACGCCGATCTCCATTGCCTACCCCAACGGAGGGCATGATGAAACGGTCGTGCAGATCGCGCGCGAGGTCGGCCTGAAGGTCGGCGTCACCGTCCGCCCGGCGAAGAACCGCATCGGCGGCGAGACCGACCTGCTGCGCCTGGGCCGCTTCTGCCCCGACGGCGACATGCCCATGCGCACGCAGTGCCACACGTTCCGCTCCGACGTGCTGCTCTACGGCCTGTTCCGAGACTGCTACTTGCGGTTCTTCCGCAGGCAGGTCGCGCAGTAAATTGGCCGCACTTCCGACATCGCGCGCAGAGCCGCCCGCCCCGCTCCCGGGGGGGCTATCGGCCCAGCTTCCCCGGGCGCAATATGCCCAGCATTTTTTGGAACGCTTGCAGCAACACCGACGTGTCGAGCAATTTGCGGAGGCGAACTGTCTCCCTGTTATTCGGATCGATCTGTTCCATCATTCCAAAGAGCATCCGGGCCGCCTCGTGCTCGTCGATGCGCATGTAATACTCGACCATGATGCTGGCGAAGGCGATGTATTCGGTCACGTGGAACGTCGAACGCCCGGGGTAGAGCAGCTTCAGGTCGAACTTGTTGTCGAAGAGCAGCGGGATTTGCCCCAGATCCCCGCGCTGGAGGGCGGCTTGGGCGAGGTTGATCTTGGCGAAAAGGTAGTCCGGATTCCGCTCGGCGTTGAGCCGCGAGAGTCTATCCGCCTCCTCATTGTCGCTCAGACAGGAGTGACAGCGTGCCAGCCAGTTCAGCAGCATCGGCGAGTCAGGCACATGCGCCAGCAGGTCGTGAAGCCTCGGGATCGCCGCGGCCGGATCGTCGGTCGCCTGCGCAAACAACTGTGCGCGTTCATCGTCAGATAGAAGCGCATTCAGCCGGCTTGTGGGCTGTGGAATCGCGTCATAAGTGATTTCATAATCCAGCACCTGGCGCGGCGAGCGGTTGCCGTTGAACCCATCAGGCTCGGCGTATTGGACAATCCCGTCACACGATCGACGATGCCGGCGAAACGCCTGCTCGGATTTCCGCTCCTTGCGATGCTGCCGCTTACGCTGCTTCTCGACACGTGACATGGCGGTCGTCCTCCGTGACTGGCTTGGTTGGATGGATGAAAAAAAGCCGAAGCGGCTTGTCTCAATTGATGTCGGCGCTCCGGCGAACCGGATAAATGTCCTGACGCCCCGGCTACCGCAGTTCATCACGCCGGTATTTGGACCCGAGAGCAAACCGCTTCGGCCACGAGTATCTTACCGCGCGCGCGATGCAAGAAAAAACAGAATTATTCTTCCGCGATGGGAAGCGCCCCAGACATCGTACC
>JBBSLV010000542.1:0-2420 GCA_038233535.1 Tepidisphaerales bacterium
GACGATGCCGACGAGCCCCGCAGCGCCTCCCGCCTGCGCGATCAGCGGCTGCGTGGCGGGTTGCGCCGTCGCGGCAGGGGCAGGGGCGTCGGCATCGTCGGTCGATGACGAAAGGCCACGTTCACGGTCGTCGTCGTTCAGCGCGAGCAGCGCCGTCGTACGCGTCGTTGACGACATGCCGGCGGGCGCGTGGCACGACGTGCAGCGCTGCTCGATCCGCGCGTAGAAGTAGCGGTGGCCGTCGTTGCCGTTATTCACCTCGTGATAGCGGGCGACGAATTCACGCTCGGGCCGGTCGCGGAGCTTGCGCAGCGCCCAGCCTTCGAAGCGGGTGAGTGACGTGTCACCCACTTCGTGAACGAGGATCAGCCGCGGCGGGGGGTGGTCGTTGCCCTCGGACAGCGGCTGCGTTGTCGGGGGATGCACGGCCTGCGTGGCGGGGGGCGTCGTCGTGCCCGCTCTTGTGACGGCGGCCACATGCTGATCCACGGCGTAGTTGACCATCGTGCGCGCCGAGCGCTCATTGAGCTGCTCCATCAGCTGCTCCATCCGCTGCCACGGCACGAACAGCGCCGCCGCGATGATGAGCACGACGGCCGCCCCGAATAGAAGCTGGCACTTGGCGGCGAGCGAAATGTGGAGATGGCGCACCCGGTTGAACATCCAGGGGGGATTGTAGCAGGGGGGTGCCCGTGGCGCGCAAATGCGCGGTGCAGAGTGCGATGTGGAGGCGACCTTCCCATTTAGCCGCCCCGCAAGCGGAGCGGCTAAACGGGTGGACGTAAATTTCCCCAGATCACGAGAGCACGCAGCGAAATTTTGACGTTGCCCCGTTGAAACGACGTATGCTATGACTTTTAGTCACGGCTCGGCTCGTCGGGGAGTGTTCTTGATGCGTCGCTGTTGCAGGGTTTCGCAAGGGATTTCTCTATGTCGAATGCAGGGCGAATTCTCGTGGTGGAAGACCACGAGGTCGAGCGTCGGGCGGTCAGCCAGATCCTCAAGGCCGAGGGATTTACCGTGCTCGGAGCCGAGAACGCCGACAAGGCGTTGGGCTACATGGACGAGAACATCGACGTTGTCCTGTCCGACCTGAACATGGGGGACGTCAGCGGGTTGGACCTGCTCCAACTGTGGAAGCGGACCAAGCCGGAGACGCAGTTCATCCTCCTGACCGGCCATAGCAGCGTGAACAGCGCCGTCGAAGCCATTAAGGCGGGCGCGTTTGACTACGTCACCAAGCCGATCAATCACGACGAACTCGTTTTCCTCATCAAGCGGGCCATGGAAGTAATGGCCAAGGACAAGGAAATCGACAACCTGCGTCGCCGGCTGGACCAGAAGTTCGGGCTTGACCAGATCATCGGGCAATCGAAGGAGATGAAGGACGTTTTCGCGAAAATCCAGCGGGCGGCGCCGGTCGACAGCACGGTCCTGGTGCTCGGCGAGAGCGGCACGGGCAAGGAACTCGTCGCCCAGGCGCTGCACCACAATTCGAATCGCAAGAAAGGCCCGTTCGTCGCGGTGAACTGCGCCGCCGTGCCGGCCACGCTCGTCGAATCGGAACTGTTCGGGCACGTCCGCGGCGCGTTCACCGGGGCGACCGACAAGCGCATGGGCCGCTTCGAGCAGGCCGACAACGGGACGCTGTTCATTGATGAAATCGGGGATTTCGAGATCGGTCTCCAAGCCAAGCTCCTGCGCGTGCTCGAGACGCTGACGCTCACGCCGGTGGGGGGGCATGAAGATCGCAAGGTGAACGTGCGCGTGCTGGCGGCGACGAGCCGCGACATTCGCAAGATGGTCGAGCAGGGCACGTTTCGCGAGGATTTGTACTATCGGTTGAACGTCGTTTCGATCACGCTCCCGCCCTTGCGCGATCGCCCGGACGATGTCGCTATTCTCGTTGAGCACTTCCTTAAGGAGATTAGCGCCAAGAAGCACACGGCGGCGAAGAGGATCTCGCCTGAAGTGATGCGCCGCTTTCAGCAATACCGCTGGCCGGGCAACGTGCGCGAGCTGCGGAACGCGCTGGAGAGCATGATGGTGCTGGCCGAGGGCGACCTGCTGACGGAGCGCGACCTGCCCGAGCGGATCGCCGAATCGTCGCCGGAAGTCGTGGCCCCCAAGGAGATCCCCACAGGTCTCACCATGGAGGAGCTGGAGAAGCTGGCGATCACCAAAGCGCTGGACCAGTGCGGGGGCAACCGCACACACGCCGCGAATCGGCTGGGCATCTCCGTGCGAACGCTTCAGCGGAAGCTCCGGCAGTACGAGATGGAACGCCGGGTGAAACCGTTCCCGAATGAGAAATCCCTGGACAACGCGACCGACTGACGTGGCGTAGGCGCGTCCGACAGTTTTCTTGAGACGAGAAGAAATCCCCGGACTCCGCTGCGCTACGCCCCGGGGCGTAGCGC
>JBBSLV010000543.1:0-2412 GCA_038233535.1 Tepidisphaerales bacterium
GAATCGGGGGCGCGCCGTGCGCTGGGCTGATCCGTAGAATTCGGACAAGCCCGGACTCGCGCGCTCACGGTACGGGCAGCGGCAGACCGACCGGATCGTCTCGGGCGTGAGCGTCCGCCACGCCGCGGTGCCAGCTGCCGGTGGAACTGATCGTGAGACTGCCGGCACTGATACGGATCATCCCTGACTCCTGCGCGCCGCAGATTCGCGCATTTGCGATCGTCCGGGCATGCTCGGCGGCATGAGGCTCACGCTCCACCAACCCGACGATCTGGACCGCCTCCGCCATCACGTCACGACCGAGCGGCGGGCCCTGCAACGCGACCGCTATCGCGCGGTCCTGCTCGTCGCCGACGACGCGCTCGAAGGTGACGAGGTCGCCCGCCGGCTGGGCCGATCCCCGCGCTTCGTCGACGAGTGGGCCGGCCGCTACCGACGCGGCGGGCTCGACGCGTTGATTCCCCGCAAGCCCAAAGGCGCGACGGCCAGGCTCGACCCCGAACAGGTCGTGCGCCTCAAGGCGCGCCTGAACGCCGGGCCGTTGCCCGCCGACGGCGTCTGCGCGCTGCGTGGCAGGGACGTGATCCGCATCCTCGAGGCCGAGTTCGGCGTCAGACACTCGATCGGCAGCATCTACAAGATCCTGCACCGCATCGGCTACTCGTGCCTGGCCCCGCGCCCTCGCCACGAGAAGAACGACCCCGAGGCGATCGCGGCCTTCAAGGAGCAGGCCCCCTTTTTGTCCAGGTGATCGCCGACGCGTTGCGGCCCCACGGCGGCAAGGTCCGCACCTTCTTCATGGACGAGGCACGGATCGGTCAGCAAGGCACGCTCACCAAGGTCTGGGCCCCGCGTGGCTCGCGGCCCGCCGCAGTCAAGCAGACCCGCTACGAATGGGTCTACCTCTACGCCGCCGTCGAGCCGGCGACGGGCGCGTCGGTGGCGCTGCTGGCCCCGAACGTGAACACCGACACGTTCAACGTGTTCCTGACGATGCTGGCGGCGGAGGTGAAGGCGGATGAGCACGTCGTGCTGATCATGGACCAGGCCGGCTGGCACAAGAGTCGGGCGATGGCGTTGCCCGAGTGCATCACGGTGCTGCTGTTGCCGCCGTACTCGCCGGAGCTGAACCCGGTCGAGAACTTGTGGCATTACCTGCGCAGCCACCACTTGAGCAACCGGGCCTACGACGACTACGACCACCTGATCGACGCGGGCAGCGAGGCGTGGCAACGGCTGACACCGGAGGTCATCAAGTCCGTCTGCCGCTGCCCGTACCTCGAGCGCGCGAGTCAGGAATGATCCGTATCACTGGATGCGGTGGGAAAAAGATCAACGGCTACGGCGGCGGATCAGCCCGAGGCCGGCTGCACCGCCAAGCGCCGCAAGTGTCGTCGGCTCGGGAATAATGGTGCCGATGAGGACCGCCGAGCCGTTAAGCACCACGTTCGGTGCCGTTGCGGTCGCGGTAGTATCGAAGCCACCGGATCCGGCCGTTCCCGTCGCACCATAAGCGTACAGGCGGAACGTGGTTGCGGTGGTGAGTCCGGTAAAGCCTACAGGAATCACCGTGAACGTAGACGTCGAACCGGGCATCGTGGCTGAGCCGATATCCGCTGCGAAGCCGTCGATGGATGACCGCAGCGTACTCGTGCCGGGGCCGGTGCTGGAGCGATCGAATATGAACGAAAAGTTTGTCACATCGTACTGGAACCCGGTCACCGGCGTGACGGTGAACTCAAAAAACTCGCTGTCCGCGATGGCATCGGCGAGATCGGTGGGACTGACATCGCCGGTGTCGAAGTAGTTGTTACCGCCCAGCCGATTGGTATTTGCCGCCGGGGCGATGCCGGAGCCAAGCGCCAGATTCGACCCGGTAACGCCGGGGTCAAACGTAAAGACCGGCTCGAATGTTTCCAGCCCAGTGTTGCCACTGGTGTTGTAGGTCACCAACTGCGCGTTCGCCGCGGTCACACAGAGGCTCAGTGAAACAAGCGTTATCAACGTACTCGTGGACTTCATCATGTTCTTCTCCCGGACCTTTTCGATCATCCCGGCGCGAGCGGCCCAAGTGTCATAGTATCGCCGGCCCTGTCGGATTTATCAAGAGAATTATCTCTTTAATGGCAACATTGACATCAGACTTCCCGCTTCGATTGTACTGCTCCGGAAAAAGGTTGGATTAAGATAAGAACGGTCTTTGAGGTGATTTCGGCTCGATCCACGCATCTCCCACCCACGGCGGAACTAAACGATGCTGCTAAACGGGGCGTCCAGCTGGCTATGGCCTTTCGGCGGGCGTTGATGCAGCAATGAGTTACGCGCTACAGCATCTCTGCGATCTGCACCGCGTTCGTCGCTGCGCCTTTGCGAATCTGGTCGCCCGCGAGAAACAACTCGATCCCCCGCCCA
>JBBSLV010000544.1:0-2388 GCA_038233535.1 Tepidisphaerales bacterium
CGACGAATCGGTCG
Organism: Tepidisphaerales bacterium; assembly: GCA_038233535.1. GTDB lineage: Bacteria > Planctomycetota > Phycisphaerae > Tepidisphaerales > Tepidisphaeraceae > DASYWJ01. Next base: position 15 of record JBBSLV010000544.1, read on the forward strand.
GCGAGGATCAGTTGCTGCCCGCTCCCCTCGGCGCCGGCGGCGGTGTCGTTCTCGTCGTCGTCCACCATCCTGATCGACGTCAGCGGTGCACTCTCGGCCGTCTCCCAGCCGGCGAGCGTCGAGCGCAGCGTGATGAACGTCACCGAGGAGGCGAGGCCCGCGATGACGCACGTCGCCCACAGCCGGTTCATGCGCGGCCACGCCCGCTCACCCTGGAGCAGAATCGCCGCGATCGGCAGGATGCCCAGCACGCCCGCCCACCGCACGAGCACCGCGACCGAGCACAGCGCCGCCAGCAGCGCGATCCGCCACCAGCCTTGCATCCCCTTCTCACCGGCGCTGCGCTGCTTGACGTGCATGGCGACGAGCAGCGACGCGGAGGTGACGAGACAGAACAGCGCCTCGCTGATCAGCCAGAACGTCGCCTGCCCGACGTGCGAGAGGGTGGCCATCGAGAGCACGACGAACGACGCCCATCCGGGCGAGACCCACCGCCGGCAAATCCAGTAGGTGATGCCCAGCGCACCAACCATGCAGCCCATGGTGAACAGCTTGAGCACCATGAACGACGGCGAGATCCACATCACCGCCGCCAGCGCCGTCGGCCAGCCGGGCGGAACCATCGCCACGGGCTGCCCGTTGAACCGATACCCCTCCCCGTTCACCATCGACCGCGCGACGGAAATGTACACCTCGCTGTCGCCGGCGGGCACCCAGTAGGGATTCTGGAGCAGGAGGAACATCACGGTGACGACGGCCATCGTCAGCCAGAAGACCTTGCGATCGCGCCGCGCCTCATCGGCCAACGCCTGGGGCGCAGCGCGTGCGGCGAGCGGGTTTTCGGGGTCCAACGTCGAGTCGTAGGAAGCGGTTCGCGGCGTGGCGGTCATCGTTGCTTACGTCCAAACAAATCAATCAACTTTTGCGATGTCGCGCGTGCGCGGGACCACGCGACCCTGGCATGGAATAAGCCTGGCCATGCTACGGCAGCGCCAACCGTCACGCAACGAACGGTGCGACAGAACCCAACACGAAGTGCAGCACCCTTCTGTTGGACCGCGATACCGTTGCCCTATCGCGACGTTATGCCGATTGAGCTGAGTCGGCGCAGGGCTTCCTCGACGTTCTGTCGCGAGTTGAACGCGCTCAAGCGCACGTACCCTTCGCCGGCGGCGCCAAAACCGCTGCCGGGGGTGCAGACGACGTTGGCGTCGCGCAGCAGCGTGTCAAAGAAGGTCCAACTGCTCGCGCCGCCGGGCGTTTGGATCCAGACGTACGGGGCGTTGATGCCCCCGAAGACGGTGAGGCCGAGCTTCACAAGCCCTTCGCGGATGCGCTTCGCGTTGTCGAGGTAGAACGCGACGAGCTTTCCGATCTGCTCTTTACCGGCGGATGAGTACACCGCTTCGGCGCCGCGCTGAACGATGTAGCTTACGCCGTTGAACTTCGTCGTGTGGCGGCGCATCCAGAGACGATGCAGGTCGACCTCCGAACCGTCGCCGGCGCGGCCCTTGAGGCTCTTGGGCACGACGGTGAACGCGCAGCGCGTGCCGGTGAAACCCGCCGTCTTGCTGAAGCTGCGGAACTCGATGGCCACGTCGCGGGCGCCGGGAATCTCGTAGATCGAGTGCGGGATGTTTTCTTCCGTGATGTACGCCTCGTACGCGGCGTCGAAGAAGATGATGGCCTCGTGCTGCTTGGCGTACTCGACCCACTTCGTCAGCGTCGCCCGGCTGGCGACGGTGCCCGTGGGGTTGTTCGGGTAGCAGAGGTAGATGATGTCCACTTTCTGCTTCGGAAGGTCAGGCGTAAAGTTGTTTTCCGCGGTGGCGCGGAGGTAGACGAGGCCGCCATATTCGCCGCGCTCGTCGGCGGCATCGGTGTGGCCGTGCATCACGTTGGTGTCAACGTAGACGGGGTACACCGGATCGGTCACGGCGATGGTGTTGCCTGGGCCGAAGATGTCCAGGATGTTGCCGCAGTCGCACTTGCTGCCGTCAGAGACGAACACCTCGTCGGCGCTCACGTCGCAGCCGCGCGACCGGAAGTCGTTGGTCGCAATCGCTTGGCGCAAGAAGTCGTAGCCCTGCTCGGGGCCGTAGCCGTGGAACGTCTCGCGCGCCGCCTGTTCGTCGACGGCCTTGTGCATGGCGTCGATGCACGCGGGCGGAAGCGGTTCGGTCACGTCCCCGATGCCCAGGCGGATGATCTTCGCCGCCGGGTTCTCCTTCGCGAACGCCGCGACGCGCCGACCGATCTCGGGGAACAGGTAGCCGGCTTTGAGCTTGAGGTAGTTGTCGTTGATTTTCGGCATGGGGGTTTGGTGGTCAGTGGTCAGTTGCAACGCGCGGAACGGGCGCAGAAGGTACACGGC
>JBBSLV010000545.1:0-2385 GCA_038233535.1 Tepidisphaerales bacterium
GGATGCCCAGGGCGACGTCGGCGGCGTGGGCGGCGATTTTGTAGGCGACGCAGCCCTGTTTGACGTCGTCGCGCTTGGGCAGGCCGAGGTGTTCCTTGGGGGTGACGTAGCAGAGCATGCTCGCGCCGTGATAGGCGGCGGCGGTGGCGCCGATGCAGCTGGTGATGTGGTCGTAGCCGGGAAAGATGTCGGTCGTGAGCGGGCCGAGGACGTAGAACGGGGCGCCGTGGCACAGCCGGCGCTGGAGCTTCATATTGTATTCGATCTGGTCGAACGGGACGTGGCCGGGCCCTTCGACCATGACCTGCACCCCCTTGGCCCAAGCGCGTTCGGTGAGTTCGCCGAGGGTTTGAAGTTCGCGGAGCTGGGCTTCATCGGAGGCGTCGGCGAGGCCGCCGGGACGGAGACCGTCGCCCAGGGAGAACGACACATCGTAGGCGCGCATGATGTCGCAAATGTCGTCGAAGAGGTCGTACATGGGGTTCTGCTTGTTGTGCGTGAGCATCCATTTCGCGAGCAGCGATCCGCCGCGGCTGACGATGCCGATCAGGCGCTTGCGGACGAATGGGAGATGCTCGCGCAGGACGCCGGCGTGGATGGTGAAGTAGTCGACGCCCTGCTTGGCCTGGTGCTCCAGCTCCTTAAGGATCACGTCGTAGCTGAGTTCTTCGATCGAGCGGCCGACAATCATGCTATAGAGCGGCACGGTCCCGATCGGAACGGTCGACTCGCGGATAATTGCCTCGCGCGTGGCGTTGAGGTTGCCGCCCGTTGAAAGATCCATGCACGTGTCGCCGCCCCAGCGCACGGCCCAGCGCATCTTTTCGACCTCCTCGTTCAAATCCGAAGCGACCGGGGATGCGCCCAGGTTCGCGTTGATCTTCGTGAGTGACGCCCGGCCGATAGCCATCGGCTCGAGCGCATAACCCAGGTGGACCTTGTTGGCGGGGATGATCATGCGCCCGGCGGCGACTTCGACGCGGATCTGCTCGGCCGTCAGGTGCGGCTCGCGCGTGGCGACGTGCTGCATCTGGGGCGTCACGATGCCCGCCCGCGCCGCTTCAAGCTGCGTCATCGCTTCGTGATCGGACGGTTTCGCGAAATCCATCGCGGTGATGTCCGACGGCGCGGGCGTGCCCGGCGTGTCGGGGGAGCTGTAGGTCCACGGCGTACCGACGCGCCCGGGACGAGCGAACGAGCCGGGGGTCGTGCCCTGCTTGTCGGTTGACGGGTTATCGCCCAGCGGAGGCAGGGTGTAGGATCGGTCGGGGGTTGCGATGGGTTGGTTTTGGGTCGGCATGGCCTTCACTCCAGTTGATGGCGTGAGGACACGACGGCGAGCGCTCGATGAAGGGTTTCGTCGACGGCTTGCACATTCGCTTCCCTACGCCGGCATGATCCGGATCAGGTTCTTGGGTGTGATCTCAGGCCGGGCGCACACCAGCGTCGCGCGGCCACCCCAAGCGAACAGCCGGCAGTGTAGGATGCGCCGCAACCGTCTGCAAGCCACAATGGCAACACCGCTTGCGTCCGCCATTCCCGGTTCTACAATCCCGCCCGCTAACGAAATCTTTACGCAATCTTAAAGGCCGTTCATGTTCAATCTGCTGCCGAAAGACACGGTGTTTTACGACCTGTTTGAGGCGTTGGCGCGCCACGCCGTCTCATCCGCCGAGCATTTGCGGCAACTGGCCAAGCACTACCCTAACGCCGGCGAACACCTGCAAAAGATCCGCGACGAGGAGCACGCCGCCGACGGGTTGGCCCATCAAGCGCTAGACCGGCTCGATCGCACGTTCATCACCCCGTTCGACCGCGAGGACATCCACGAGCTGGTCGGGGGGCTCGACGACATCATCGACCTGATCGACAGTCTCGCCAAGCGGTTCACGCTCTTCCATGTCGAGCAGATGGAGACCGACTTCCAGAAGCAGACCGATGTGCTCGTGGAGGCGACGGTCCTGCTCAGCGACGCCGTCCATCGGCTGCGCAAGAGCCGCAAGCTGTCGGAGCTGAGCGACAAGCTGATTGCGATTCACCACAGTGAGAGCGTCGGCGACGACAACCACCACGCCGCCCTGAGCCGCTTGTTCGACGGTCAGAACGATGCGCTGCACGTGCTGAAGTGGAAAGAGCTGTACGACCTGATCGAGGAAGCGATCGACAACTGCGAGGACGTGGGGAACACGCTGGAGCGGATCGTACTGAAGAATGGCTGAGCAGTTGCTAGTTGCTGGTTGTCAGCAAGAGAGACAGAGGCAACGGGACAATTTCTTCACTGGCAACTGACAACTGGCAACTAACAACTTTTTTCTCCCCTCATGCTCACCCTCGTCCTGATTATCATCCTGATCGCGCTGCTGTTCGACTTCTTCAACGGGTTCA
>JBBSLV010000546.1:0-2373 GCA_038233535.1 Tepidisphaerales bacterium
AGTACCGGGCGGTAGTTGCTTGCCTCGCCCGTCGGGGTGCCGTCGGGGTGGCGGTAGAAGGTTTCCGCGTGCTTCCAGAACGCGAGGGCGACGACGGACACGGTGACGCCGACGACGGGCTCCACGGGCAGCGTGCGACCGTTGCCGAGCCACTGGCCGACGAGCGTGTCGAAGGCAGCGCGGCTCTCCGCGCTGCCGTGGGCGCCGGGGAGTAGACGTTGCTTGCCGTCCAGCGTGACGTACGCGCGACCGGATTGCTTGTGCAGGCAGTAGGTCGGGTGGGGGGATTTCGTGCGGGGCATGAGCGAGACTCCAGGCTCTATTCTGAAAAATTCAGAATAAGAAGGGCCTTTAGTCCGCTCTGCCCACGCGGGCAGGTACGCTTAACTCAGCGTTCGGCAGGGTTTACGTCAATGGGCGATACAGGGCTCGAACCTGTGACCTCCAGCGTGTCATGCTGGCGCGCTAGCCAACTGCGCCAATCGCCCGAATCAGGGGGGGATTATAGCCGCGGTTTCACATGTCACAAGTCGCGAAGGGGCGGGGGGCGGAATTTTGTCGGGTTGGATTGGCCGGTATAGTCCCCCAGATGCGGTTGCCGACTCGGATTCATACACAGCACCCGGCCCGAAAGTTTATGGCGGGGGCGGTGGTTGCGGTCATCGTGACGGGGCTGGCCGTCGCGGCGAAGCACCTGCCGGGGGTGTCCATTGCGGTGCAGGAAGCCGATCACGTCTTCTACGACACGATGTACCGGATGCGGCCGGTGACGGACCGGACGGACGGGCCGGTGGCCATCGTGGCGGTGGACCAGCGGAGTCTCGACTGGGCCAACGCGCTGAACGAGGGCGACGGCTACGGCTGGCCTTGGCCGCGCACGTTCTGGGGGGACATGGTCACATATCTCGACCAAGCCGGCGCCCGCGCGATCGTCTTCGACTCGCTGTTTGTTGAGAAAAGCGTCTACCGCAACGAACTGGACGATGACGCTTCGTTCGGAAATGCCGTGAACTCGGTGAAGACGCCCGTGGTGTTCGCGGCCTACGTTCAGAAGGACGGGTCGACGGGAAACTTCGCGCCCAAGGTGGACGCGCCCTGGCTGGGCGCGGTCAACGTCGGACACGACGACGTCTTTCGCGCGTACACGCCGGTCGTCTTCGGGAAGCCCAGCCTCGCGACGGCGACGCTGGAGGCAGTGGGCGGCGCCAAGGATGCGCCCGCCCAGCCGTTCCTGTTGCACTACTACGGCCCCCATCGGACGGCGGCGGGGAAGCCGACGTTTCACTACGTGTCGGCGGGCAACGTGGTGGCCACGACCTTGGGCGAGGATCCGGCGCGGATGCAGACGCAGGGCGACGTGTTCAAGGGGAAGATCGTCGTGATCGGTGGGCTTGCGGCCGGCACGTATGACTTGAAGTCGTCGCCGCTCTCGGCGGTGTATCCGGGCGTGGAGGTGCAGGCGACGGCGATCGAGAACCTGCTGGCGGGGCAGCGGGTTCACCCGCTGAGCGCGGCGCAGACGGCGGGGGTGGCGCTGCTGGCGTCGCTCGTCGCAGCCATCGGCGTGCTCATTCCCTCGCGCGTCGGTCTGAAGCTCGTCGGCGCGATCGCGACCACGATCATTCTAGTGTGCATTGCGGTCGCGCTTTTTCATGGGGAGACGATCCGCTGGGTGCCGCTGGCCGTGCCGATGCTCGCCGTGCTGTTGGCGACGGGCGGGGCGCTGGCGTGGAGCTACGTGACCGAAGACCGCGCGCGCCGGGTCGTGCTCAAGGCGCTGTCGCAGTACGTCTCACCGACCGTCGCAGAGCAGATCGCCAAAGACCCAAGCCGGCTGGCGCTGGGCGGGGAGCGGCGCGAGATGACGGTCATGTTCACGGACATCCAGGGGTTCACAAATCTCACCGAGACGATGGACGTCGAGTCGCTCGGCAACATGCTGAACTTCTACCTCGACGAGATGTCATCGGTGGTGCTCGACCACGACGGCACGCTCGACAAGTACATCGGCGACGCGATCATGAGCTTCTGGAACGCGCCGGTCGATCAGCCCGATCATGCGGTGCGGGCGGCCCGCGCGGCGCTGGGGATGAAGCGCCGGGAAGAGCTGATCCGCCCGCAACTGGCGAAGCTGGGGGCGACGGGCATGCTCACGCGGCTGGGCCTCAACAGCGGGACGATGGCGGTGGGGAACATGGGATCGACGCGGAAGTTCAACTACACCGTGCTGGGCGATTCGGTGAACCTCGCCAGCCGGCTCGAGGGGGCGAACAAATTCTACGGCACGCAGATCCTGATGGCGGAAACGGTCGCTGCGCTGGTTCGCGGGCAGTTCGCGATGCGGCAGATCGACGTGCTGCGCGTGAAGGGCAA
>JBBSLV010000547.1:0-2362 GCA_038233535.1 Tepidisphaerales bacterium
CGCGCTCCAGAACTTTCGCGCCCTGCCGCGACCGCAACGCACGATCAGCACGCTGCACAACCTCGTGCAAGACGAATCGGTGCGACTCGCGCTGCGGAACTACACGGTGGACGGCGCCCACGGCCAACTGCTCGACGCCGATCATGACACGCTCTCACTCGCCGCGGGCGACAAGGGCCAGGGGGGGCAGGGGGGCTGGATCGGCATCGAGATGCAGCACCTGATGCAGCGCAAGGCCGTGGCCGTGCCGGTGCTGACGTACCTGTTTCACCGGCTCGAAGAGCGGTTCGACGGCCGGCCGACGCTGCTCGTGCTCGACGAGGCCTGGCTCTACCTGGCCGACACGCTCTTCGCGGCGAAGGTGCATGACTGGCTCAAGACGCTCCGCAAGGCGAATGTGGCGGTCCTCTTCGCCACGCAGAGCTTGAACGACGTGGCGAGCAGCAGCATCGCGCCGGCCATCCTGGAAAACTGCCTGACCCGCATCTACCTGCCGAACGCCGCGGCGCTCGAGCCGGCGACGCGCGGCGTATACGAACGGTTCGGCCTGAACCCGCGACAGATCCAGATCCTCGCGACCGCCACGCCCAAACGCGATTACTACTACAGCTCGCGGCAGGGCAACCGGCTGCTGGAACTCGACCTCGGGCCGGTGCAGAAGGCGCTGTGCGGCAGCTCCCGTCCGGAGGATTTGCGACGTCTCCGGCGGCTGCGCCGGCGGCACGCCGGCGACTGGCTGGAGCGGTGGCTCACGTCGGATACTGCGCTGGGCATTACGGACATCGAGATCGACCGGCCCATGACGGGCACGCACGTGAACGGAAGCGACCGAGAGGGAATATGCCATGCGGCGACGTAAATCATTGTCGCTCTTCGCGGCGGCCGCGGCGGTCGCGTTGACGATGCTGCCGGCATCGGCACACGCATGGTTCATCCTGCCGCCCCGCGTGTTCGATGCGCAGCAGTTCGCGCAGCGCGTGGCAGATGTCGCGCGGCAGGCCGAAGCAATCGAACATCTGCGGCAGCAGGTTGAAGGCGATCTGCGAATGCTCGCACACATCGACGCCGCGACACTCAACGGCATGAATGAAGGATTGGATCGGTTGCATCGGGTGCTCACGCGATTCGGCTCCGGTTCGTCAAGCGAACCGTCGGTAGCGCTGGATCGAAAGTATCCGCTCGACTGGCGTGGCGACGCCGGTGACGACGACCGGGTCCGAACGTTGCGCGAACGATGGCTGACCGAACAGCGTGCCGCGTTGGCTAGCTTGCGGGTGGTTCAGAACGCCGTCGCGTCGGAGATGGCATCATCATCCGATCGCGTCGGCGAACTCGTCAACGCATCCAGCGCCTCGTTGGGATTGACGGCGGCGTTGCAAACGCGAACGCAGCTTCACGCCGAGCTATCGGCGGAGTTGACCAAGGTTCAATCCTTGCGAGCGGCCCGCGCACAAGTCCAAGCCGGCCGCGCAGCGGAAGAACAATCGCGCGAGGCGCAGGCCCGTGCGACGGCGGTGTGGTTGTCCCGTCCTGGAACGGCCGCCGCGCCGGCACGCGGGCCGGGTGCATTCGACGTGCAGCCCGTGGCGGTCAAATCGGGAAGGAGTGGGCGATGAACCGTCTGATGCTCGTATTGGTCGTCGTGTTGATGTCCGCAACCGGCGCTTTCGCCGGCGGCTACCCCGTCTTCGACGTGTTGAACTTCGCGGAGGCGGTCAAGCAGGTCCAGAACCAGATTCAGACGATCGAGCAGCTTACCGCCCAGGTCGAGAACCAGAAGCAGATGTTGCGAGGCTGGGGCTACACGCGGATCGACGACCTGCGGCGGCGGATGGACGCGGTCCGCGGCGAACTCCAACGCGCGGGCACAATCTACACCGACACCAACCCGGCGCGCCGGCTGGAGGCGCAGTTCCCGACGACGTTCGACAGCAGAGACATCCGGGGCGACCTCGCGAGCAACCGCGTCGGGACGCTGCGCGAGCAATGGCTGGCGTCGCAACGCCTGACGCTCGTGGAGAACCGCCGCGTGCAGAACGCGGTCTACACTGATCACGACTTGACGCAACGACGCGTGACGGGCTACGTGGAGCGGTCGAACGCCGCGCCGGGCATGACCGCCGCGGTGCAGGCCAACAACGAGTTGACGGCGACGCTCATCGGGCAGGTGCAGGCCTTGCAGACGCTGGAGATCACCCGCGCCCGCGCCGAGGTCGAGGCCGACGCGCGGCGGCAAAGCGAGGAGGAGTACGCCCGACAGGTCCACGCGTGGCTCAGCCGCAAAGACACGGCGCCCGCGCCGCCCGAGGGCCGGGGCGCGTGGTCGATTACGCCGGTGCCGGAAGCGGCAGGGGGGCGCTGA
>JBBSLV010000548.1:0-2348 GCA_038233535.1 Tepidisphaerales bacterium
CCGGCGCGCTTGTCCTGCTGGTGTTACCTCAAGCGTTCATCTTCGGCAGCAGCCACCTGTTCTTCCCGCGCTACCTTGCGCCCGGGCACTTCTTCGCCGTGTTCGTGATTGCGATGGGGCTGTGGGTGATCCAGCGCAACCGGCGCGGGCGGTTGACGACCGTGCTGTCGGCGATTGTCTCGTTTTGCGTCGTCGGCGCGTCTCTGGTGGCGGCGACGCACATGCGCGCGACCGCCGTCGATTACACCAAGGCGACGCGCCAGTTCGCCTCCCAGATCGCGTCCATCGAGCGACTGGCGGCGGAACATCCGGACAGCCCGATAATCTTCCACGGCGGCGACCCGATCGAAATCGAGGCCATCGTCTCGACACGCCGCTTCCTCGCCGTCGGTCCCGCCAGGCACACCCCGATGTTCCTGGTCTTTCCGAGGTATGCCGGGCGTGACAGCGATCCGCTGGGCGCCAAGCTCGCCGACCCGTTGGAGCGGTGGTCCGCCCACGGCGGGGAGGGATTTCTCCCCCTTTCCCAGCGCCCGCAGCCCGCTGGCGACGACTGCATCGGGCTGGCGTTCCCCGGCGCGCACGCCATACCCTGCCGCCATACGGTCTCGCTCTATGGATTGCGGCACTGAAGCACGTCCGGGTGGCTTGAACAATCGGCGATCTTGCGTAAACTGTGCGATTCGCACCCGGCGATTTGGTTACGATCGGCGGAAGTCCAGTATATTCAACGGTTTACAGGAAGAAAGCGGGCTGAGCCACATGATCAAGATCAAGAGCCGGGGCAACGAGACGGCCGAGCAGATGCTCCGGCGCTTCAAGAAAATGTGCGAAAAGGAAGGTCTCACCAAGGACATCAAGCGTGTGGCCTACTACGAAAAGCCCAGCGAAAAACGCCGCCGCAAGACGCGCAGCAAGCCCAAGGTTCGTCTCGGTCGATAGGCATCGCCTGGCCTTCAATCGCAAATCGGCAATCGAAAATCCTCACATGATCGCACCGAACACCTCCGAAGCCGTTCACACCGAAGGTCTGACGAAGGTCTACAAGGACTTCTGGGGCCGCGACAAGGTTCGCGCCCTGGACAACCTGAACCTGACCATCCACCGCGGCGAAGTGTTCGGCCTTCTCGGTCCCAACGGATCTGGCAAGTCGACGACGATCAAGCTGTTGCTCGGGTTGATCTTCCCCTCCAAGGGCACCGGATCGGTCCTCGGCTACCCCGCGGGCGACCCGGCCATCAACGAGAAGGTCGGCTTCCTCCCCGAAGAATCGTACCTCTACCGCTTCCTCAACGGGGAGGAGACGCTCAAGTTCTACGGGCGCCTCTTCAAGATCCCCAGCAAGGTGCTCAAGCGCCGCGTGCCCGAGCTGCTCGACACCGTCGGCTTGGATCAGAAAAGTCGCAAGCGCAAGCTCCGCGAGTATTCCAAGGGCATGGCCCGGCGCATCGGGCTGGCCCAGGCGCTGATCAACAACCCCGACCTGGTTCTGCTCGACGAGCCGACGACGGGCCTCGATCCCATCGGCACGCGCGAGATGAAGGATCTGATCGTCTCGCTCAAGGAGCAGGGCAAGACCGTCCTGCTGTGTAGCCATCTGCTCGCCGACGTGCAGGACGTGTGCGACCGCATCACCATCCTGTTCCGCGGCCAGAAGATGGTCGAGGACGAAGTCCGCGAGCTGATTCAGGTAAAGGACGTCACGCAGATCAGCGCATCGGGGCTGACCCCCCAGCAGATCGAAGAGCTCAAGCGCTACATGGCGACCAACGGCATGGACGCGAGCGTGACGCACCCGACGACGACGCTGGAAGACCTGTTCGTCCGCATCGTCCGCGAGAACACGCCCGCCGGTCAGTCGTCGGTGGGTTCGAGCCCGACGTAGCCCATCGGGACATCCAGGACATCCCGACGATCATGCGTGACATACTCCACGGACCGTTTATGTCCCCCGGTCGTCACCGGCGACGGCAGGTCTCATCGCCAAGCGGCTCGCCACCTTCAGTGTGCCAGCTGATCGAGGCGCGCCAGCTGCGCGTTTGTTACTCCACAACCAGCTTCCCGCGCATCATGTTCATCCCGCAGGCGAAGGTGAACTCGCCGGCCTTGTCCGGGGTGAACTCGATGCTCGTCGTCTTGAACGCGGGGAGGTCGCGGGCGATGCCGAAGTCGCCGAAGACCACCCGCTCGCTGCACGAACTGGTCTCGTCGCGGTAGAAGTCCAGCCGCACGGGTTGGCCCTGCTTGACGACGATCACGTCCGGGTCGTAGCCGCCTTTCACGGTATCTTTGACCTCCTGCACGCCGGCCGCGCCGACGGTGGCGGCGACGCGCTCGCGCTCGCCGAA
>JBBSLV010000549.1:0-2348 GCA_038233535.1 Tepidisphaerales bacterium
CCACGCTTCGTAGGCGCTTTGTTCTTCACGATGCACCCCCCGTGACCCGTTCGAACACTTCGCTCCGCTTCATCGACTGGAGGTTGTGGTAACGGTTCACTCCCGGGTCAAACCGGCACACCGCGCGGAACTCGCAATGCGGGCAGGGCGTCATTTTGTTGATCCGGTACGGCGCGATGTCCACTCTGCCCCCGATGATCTGATCGGCCAGCTCGCCCACGCGCCGGCGCACGTGCGCCATCAGCGCGGCGAAGGCTTCGCGGTCGGCGACATCGCTGTGGTCCCCGAAGGCGCCGTCCTTCTTCACGTACAGGTGCACGACGTCGGACTGCCCGCCACTGCCGCAGTCGTCGTCCAGGTGATCGACACAGTCGGCGTCGAAGATGCCGCGGGGCTTTTCCATCAGGTCGAATGCCGGGTCGTCGAGCGCCGGCGCGAGGTCCGGGTGTTTCACTTCGTCGAGCGAGCGCAGGAGCGTCACGTAGAACGCGGCGCTGGGGGTCAGCTTGCGCCCGAACACGCGCTCGCCCTCGGCGTCGAGCACCAGCAGGTAGGTCAGCAGTTGCAGGGAAATCCCGTGGTACACCCGATCGAGCGCCAGCGGCCGCCCGGTGAGCTTGTAGTCGATCACGGCCAACTGCGCGCCCTTTTCGACGAGGTCGACGCGATCGATCTTGCCGTGCAGAAAGACGTCGCGCCCCGCGGGCGTCTTGAGCGCGAACGGGGGGAGCGTGGCGCCTTCGACGCCAAAACCCAGCTCCGCGACGGCGGGGCGGAAGTTCCCCCGGCGCATCGCGGCGCGCTGTGACGCGATCACGCGGTTGAGCGTCTTCTCGATGTGCCCGAGCAGGTAGCGGTTGCGCGCGCTGCTCATCATCAATTCGCCGCGAAGCGATCGGCCAACTTCCCCGGCATATTCGCGGATCATCGCGTCGGTAACGCTCGTCTCCAGGTCCGCCCAGTCGGCCCGCGTCTTCAGCACCTCGCGCACGACGCGCTCGAGGATGCTGTGGTAGACGTTGCCCAGATCCATCACCGTGACGTCCGCGTCTTCCCGCGGCCGAAGCTTTAATCCGTATTGCGCGTAGTGCTTGAACGGGCACGTGGCATACGACTCGATCCGCGTGACGCTCGCGTGAAGCGGCGGCGCGAAAAGCTTCCCCGCGATGTCGGCTGAAAGCTTCGCGTCGTTGGTGTAGCCCAACGCCCTCCACGCGCGGAAACGCATGACGTCGATCGCGTCCTCGCAGAACGCGTACGTCGCCAGCCACTGATACAGCGCGGGCCAGGGTTTCGCCGCCGACGCATTGCTGTCTTCCCCGCCGCCGCGGGCCCAGCGCACCAGGGCGTTCACCATCTGCCGCGGCGTGCCGATGGTATCGGCGGGGTCGGCATCACGGCGAATCTCCTGCGGCGCAATGCCTGGGAGCAGCCGGCGCAACCGGAGCCAGTAGGGCGAGGCGCCCAGCGGCTTGCCCGAGTCGTCGGACGTCGAGCGGGTGACGATCAGGCGCCGGCTGGCGCGCGTGAACGCGATGTACCCGAGCAGGTTCTCGTTGAGCAGCCGGCGCTCGCTGCCGGGTTCGAGGTCGATCCGCTGCTGCTGAAGTGCCTCCCGCTCGGTGTCGGAGAGGATCGAATCCTCGCGCACGGCCCGCGGGAACTCGCCCTCGTGCAGCCCGACGAGAAAGGCCGTGTGCAGCACCGGGCAGCGCGTGCGGTCGACCTGGCCGACGAGCACCTGGTCGACCGTGGGCGGAGTGAGGGCGAGGTCGAACTGCTCGAGACCGGCCTCGAGAATCTCGACGAAGTCGGCGATCGTCACCGGCTCGTCGCCGAGAAGGTCGACCATCTGGTCAAGGAGCAAGACCAGCTCGGACCAGACCTGCTCATGCTCGCCGCGCTGCTCAAGCTCGTGAGCTTCCGTTGCCTGGTCCATCCACGCCACGAGTGTTTTGCGGAGACCGAACGATTCGTAGAGCTGGAACAGGTCCAGGACCGTCTGGCGCAGCGGGCGCGGCGCGTCGGCGGCGCCGATCGCGGCGATGAAGACGTTTAATCGGTCGACGACCTTCCGCCGGATGCGGTCCACGCGCGCGGCCTCGACGGATTCGAGATCCGGCAGCTCGTCATCCGCGCCGCGGCCGCGCGTGCGCTTGCGCTCGAAGTCCCATGGCTTGGCGTCGCCCCACGCGTGGCCCTTGACGCGGTGGAGCAGGACGTAGTTCTCCACCTCGTCGGCCTCGTCGGGGGTGACGTCGGCCAGCCCGCTTTTGAGCAGCGCGATAGCCGACTCGTGCGGCCAAACGCCGCGCGCGATGGCCAGCGCCGCGCGCGTGAACACGAGC
>JBBSLV010000550.1:0-2324 GCA_038233535.1 Tepidisphaerales bacterium
GACAGCCAGTTGCGGCCATAGCTTTCGTACAAGCCGCCGACGTTGCTCTTCTCGTCGATCTCCGCCTGAATGCCCATGATGCGGCTCTCGTCGGCCGGCTGCACGCGGAAGTAAAACCCGCTGTTGCCCTTGATGGCCTTGAACTGCAACTTCGCCTTGAAATTCTTGTACGACTTGTCGCTGACGATGTGCGTGTACGTCTTCGTCGCCTCCGGCTGGCTGCCCTCGATCACGGCGTCCTTGTAGGTCCAGTTGCCCTTGCCCAGGACGTGCCAGCCTTCCAGCCCTTCAAGGCGCGCGGCGTTCTTCTTGAGGCTCTCGGCAACGCCCTCATCGGGCAGCGGCGTGAGGACGATGTTGCGGAACTCGATCTCCGCGCCTTCCGATTGCAGGGCAATCTTGCCCGGAATGATCTGACAGTTGGTCGCGCGGTTCTGCACCAGACCGTTCACCTTCAGCTCAAGGTTGGGTCCGTCGAGCGTGATTTCATAGGTGTTCCACTCCCCGCCCTCGACGGGCTTCTCATTGGTCTCGTGGATTTTTTTCGTATGCCGGCCTTCGGTCCGATCCTCGGCGACGGTCATGGGGAACTGGTCGATGTTCCAGATGTCTCCCGCGTTCCTGCTCTGAAGCTGCGCCTCGATGCTCTTGGGCCAAACCTTGTGTGGCTCCTGCACGCGGAGCAGCACGCCGCTGTTGCCCGGCTTGCCCACCCCGCGCCACTCGAGCTTCAGCTTGTAGCTCGTATAGTCCTTGTCCGTGTAGATGTACCCGATCGGCTGGCCCTTGCAGTGAAGGATGCCCCCTTCCTTGACCGACCACACGTCATGGATCTTCGGGTTCGGGTCATTGAAGTGGGCGCTCCACCCGGTGAGATCCTTGCCGTTAAAAAGTTGCACGTCTCCTTCGGCCGCGCGGGCGGCGTTGCAGACGAACAAGGCGATGATCAGGACAGCAAAAGTACGAGCAATGCGCATCGGTCTCCTCTTTTTTTCTGGTCCGGGCAAGACAGCATATCGTTCTCTTACGCTTTGGGTAACAGCGACAACACCGCCATGCTCGGGCGCGGGATGACGTGGGCGGCGATCAGCTTCCCCAGCCCCTCCACCTTCGCGCTCCCCGCGTCGATCGCGGCTTTGACGGCCGCCACGTCCCCTTTGATCAACACCGTGATATATCCCCCGCCCAGTTTCTCGCGGGCGAGGATCTCGACGTTCGCCGCCTTCACGGCGGTGTCAATCGCTTCAATCACGGCGGTCAATCCCTGCGTTTCGATCATTCCGATGGCAAACGGCGCTTGCTCACTCACGTTGCGCTCCTTGTTGTCTGGTTGCGCGTCTTCTCCGCGCGGGAAAATGACGAGGTCCTGCTCGATCAGCGGGCTGAATTCCGGCCTGGCCTCGTACGCCCCGCGCGATGCCGGCGACGGCGCGGGAATTAGGTCGGTCACGCACTCCGCGTGCATCAAGTCAGCCACGGCGCGACCCGCCGCCAGCGCCGCTTCGACGTCCGACGTCGAACCGGCGAGCTTCACGCACGCGCCGTACAGGTCATTGATCTCGACCTGAACCACGCGCACTTCTCCCGCCTTCTCCGCCGCGTCCAGCGCGGCCATGGTGGCGGTCCACCCCTTCACTTCGAGCAGTCCGAGTGCGGTCATGGGCATCAATTGTCTTTCGGCGCCGGCGGGGGCTTGTCGTCGGCGTCGTAGGCTTGTTCGGATGTCTCGCCCTGCACCTCGACGCGCTCGATCGAGATCGCCCGACCGGTCTCCGGGTCGATCTCCGCGATCGCGCCGCACAAGCGCACGTCGCCCGTCGCGACGTCGAACGGCGCGGGCATGTTCGTCGTCATGTACTTCAATACGCGGTCCTTGCGACGCCCGAGAACCGAATCATACGGACCGCACATGCCCAGGTCGCTGATGAACGCGCTCCCGCCGGGGAGGATCTTCGCGTCGGCCGTCGGGACGTGCGTGTGCGTGCCGAAAATGAAGCTCACGCGCCCGTCCAGCCAGTGGCCCATCGCGATTTTTTCGCTGCTGGCTTCGGCGTGAACGTCGCACACGACGACGCGCACGTTTCCCGGCATCTGGTCGAGCACGCGATTGGCGGCGGCGAACGGATCGTCGGCGGGGAAGTTCATGAAGATGCGCCCGAGGAGCGAAAAGACGCACACGCTCACGCCGCTATTCGTCGTCACGCAGGTGTACGGGCGCCCCGCGGCGTTGGGCGAGAGGTTCGCCGGGCGGACGATGCGCTCGCTCGCCTGGAGCGTGGGGACGATGTCGACCTTCTTGTAAATGTGATCGCCGAGGGTGACGA
>JBBSLV010000551.1:0-2323 GCA_038233535.1 Tepidisphaerales bacterium
GAGGCGGTCAAGTGGAACGCCGAAGGTGTCCGAGCCGCCGCCCGGATCATCCGCGACGGCTCGACAGGTCAGCCCACGGGGTGGACGGCGGAGCTGGCGGTCCCGCTCACGAACTTCCACACCGCTTCGCGTGTGCCGCCGCGGCCCGGCGACGTCTGGCGGGTGAATTTCTATCGGTATAACACCATCAGCACGCTGCCCGGAGACCATTTGGAGCTGTACGGTTGGTCTCCGACATTCGAGAAGCGGTTCAACCTGCCGCACCGCTTCGGCTTCCTCGAATTCGCCTGAACCCGAACGCCTCATCCGGACAGGAACCGCTCGATTACGTTTCGGGTGATTTGCGAGATGTCGCGATCGACGAGCAAACACGCCGGCCAAGTGATCGATCCGACGGAGAAGACGGCTCCCCCGCTCGGCGTCCCGCGGAGAACCATCTCGGCCCCGCCGGCATTTTCGTTCAGGCCGCGCGCGAGCATGACCGCGCCGGACGGTGTCGCCGGCGTGCGCTTGTCGGTCTCGTGTCCTGACGCGCCGTCGGGGCATCGCTCGTGCAAGCTGTTGGCGCCGAAGGGATCGCCTTCGCGCAGCTTTGTTCCCGCGAAAGCCCAATGTGACGCGTCGAGCGTGCGGTACGGCGCCGAGGTCATTGCCCCGGCATCCGTGAAGACGACCCCGAGCAGCTCGGCGGGTGACTGGCCGGTCGTGTAGTGGAAGCGGCAATCGAACGGAGACCCGGAATCCGGCTCGATGAACTTCAGCGTCCCCGCCGGGTCGGGGAGCCAGGTTTTGCAGCGCATGGCGGAGCCGTCGAGGAACTCCACCTCGCAATCGATTCCGTTCCCCCCGAGGTACATCAGCTTTCCGGCGCGCTCCCGCACCCAACCGTTCACGCGGGTGTACGCCTCACGTGACCAGTATTCCGGATGGGTGCTGAGCACGAGCACGCGGTACGGTTCGAGATCGATCTCGCCGGCGTGCAGTTGGTGATCGGCGTAGAGGTCATAGTCGAATCCCTCGCGCTCGAGCCACGCGAGCAGCCGCCACTCCGCCTCGGCGAGGTGGCACGCCTGTCGGCCGCGGATCGGATCGGATGCGCCGGTGTTGAACGGGATGTGGTTGAATGGCTCGGGGCGGTCGAACGAGAGCGGGACGTACGTTTCGTTGCGGCTGTTCCACACCCCGGTCGAAGGGTCGTTGTATCGGCCCAGGTCGAGCCGGGCGTTCACCGTGGGCGTAGGCGGGAGGCCGGTGGCGTTGACGTAGTTGCTGCGCCCGCCGAAGTTGTTGTAGGCGTTCCACGTGTTGGTCGACGCAAGAACCGCGACCCGCGCGCGAGGCACGGCGGGCGCGACGACCCACGGGAAGCCGAAGGACACGCCGGCTTCCGTGCGGGCGTGAAAGTAGTACAGCCCGGATCGCTCCGGCGCGACGACCTGTTGCGCACCGGGCGCATAGCCGTGGCGGTTCCAGTCGACGCCCGTCTGCGTGAAGTCGTCATCGGGCAGGATCTGGAGGTTCGGCCGCGGGCCGTGCTCGTCGAACCAGCCGAGGTTGCGGACGTGTTCTTTCTCAATGCCGTACCGCCACAGCGAGAGGTGATACGGTTCCGGCGAATGCACGCGAAACTGGCTCGCCGTGCCCGACTTCACCCACTTCGGCCAAACGTAGCCGTACAGCGCATCGGACAGCAGCCGGAACTGCCACGGCCGGCCCGCAGTAATTTGCGCTGTCGTGCGCTTCGACCCGTATCCCGGCTTCGAGAGCGTGACGATGTGTTCGCCGTCCGCGAGATCCGCATAAACAGCCCCCCGAGCCGACGAGCGGACGACCGCGACGCAACTCTCTCGCTGCTGAAACTCCAGCACGACGTCCGCCAGGGCGAGGTAGTGCTCGTCGCTGACGAATGCGACGGGCGTACGCGATGCTCCTTCGGTCTTCGACATCGTGTGCGACACTCCAATTCCTCACGTCAGCATCAGCACGAGGATCGCCGCCAGCCCCAGCAGCACGCCCGCGACGCCCGCGGAAGTCAGCCGCTCCTTGAACAGCAGCACCCCTGCCGCGACGACGATGAACAGGCTGCCCCCGTTGGCGATGGGGTAGGCCACGCTGCCGGACACGCCCTGCCCCATCGCCTTCACGAGCATCACGTTGCCCGCGACGCTCGCGACGGCCATGACCAGCCCCAGGGAAGTTTCCTGCCGGTTGGGCAAGCCGTTGCGCAGCAGGCTCACGGCCCCCGTGAAGAGGAAGCCAGTCCAGTAAAGGCTCACGATGAACTGCCAACTGAAATCCTGGCCCGGGAAGGTTTCGCTCAGCA
>JBBSLV010000552.1:0-2300 GCA_038233535.1 Tepidisphaerales bacterium
CGGGTCGTCGCTGATCGGGCTGGGGCTCGGGGTGGCGTCGGCGAGCGTGGTCGTGGCCCTGCTGGCGATCGTCTATCTGGGGGTGACGATCACGGCGGCGATCCGGACCGAAGAAGCGCACCTGACGGAGAAATTCGGTGCCGCCTATCCGGCCTACCGGTCCGGACAGGGGGCGGCGGTGGCGCGGCCGTTCAGCTTCGAGCGGGCGATGCGCAACCGTGAATATCGCGCCGGTCTGGGGCTTCTGTTGGCGCTCGGGGTCCTGGCCTGGAAGGCGCGCCTGTTGTGAGGCGCGCGGCTTGCCCCGGGATCCGTTCGTGGCTATAATCAGGGTTTACTGGACGGTCGGCGAGCCCGAGAGGGGGTAGGGCGGTTAGCTCAGTTGGTAGAGCACCGGCTTTACACGCCGGCTGTCACAGGTTCGAGTCCTGTACCGCCCACCAGACGTCGTTCTGGCCGGCACGCTCGACGACACCGCGTCGCCGCGCGCTCGATCGCAGCAGCACCCTTGCGGGGTCGTAGTTCAGTTGGTTAGAACGCCGGCCTGTCACGCCGGAGGCCGCGGGTTCGAGTCCCGTCGACCCCGCCACTAAGTGACACTATTCATTGGAGAGAGCGGAGTCCCCATCCGCCTTCTCCAACATGTCTTCACGATCCCGGTGCAGCCCGGACGACTCCAGCAGACGAATCGCCCCCTCGAGCGCCGCCGGACTGAGGTGCATGTAGCGCTGTGTCGTGAGGAGATCCTTGTGGCCGGCCAGCTCCTGGATCACGCCGACCGTCCATTCGGCCATCGATATCGGCCCGAGTGCCCGGTGTTCGTCGCGCAGCATCGCCGTGCCGCCTGCAATCACTTGGGTTCCCCACCGGGTAAAGCCACCTGGTGAGGACCAGCCAGGCGAACGGAAGCGAGAGCACGACGATCGGCACACCGAGAACATCACTCCACGAAGCCGATCTGCACGCCGTACGTCTCGGACATGCAGCTTGCGAGCAGCGCGTTGGGCGGGGTGCCGATGAGCGTGGCCGAGTCCGCCGATGTTTCTCGCGTACGCGATGCCGAGCAGCAGCGCGACGCCGAAGTCGCGCCTCGGCGCTTCTCCCTCCGCGTCCGCCCCGCCGCGTTCAAGGGCGATGACCGACGTCGCCATCGGCAGCATCATGACCACCGTCGCCGAATTGCTCACCCACATGCTGATGAAGGCGGTGACGGTCATGAAACCCACGACGAGAGGGGCCGGGCGAGTCCCAACTATTCCGGTTCCATCGCGCCCCGCATGCCGTTGGTCGCCTGTAATTCGATGGCATCGGCACTGCGACGAATCACGCCCGCCAGCGCGTGGCCTTCCGGCGTCGGCGAGCTCCCCGACGAGAACTCGCGCTTGATCTCCAAACCGACGGCGAAGAAGAAGACCGCCATGAGGCCGTCATTGATCCAGTGACGCAGTCCGCCGTAGCGGCGTTCAGGCGCTTCGCTACCTCCAGCGTACAGCGGCAGCCACCGCAGAGGGCGTCCACCAACGTACCGCCGTCGGCCGCATGTTACAGTTGTACTGAAAATGCGTGGAGAAACCAGATGACTTATCTTGATCCCCTCCTCGATCGTCTGGCAGCCTTCGAGCCCACGACGGTGCCCGTGATCAGCCTTTACCTCGATACGTCCCCAGACCAGCACGGGCGCGACCACTTCGAGTCCTTTCTCCGGAAAGAGCTCAAAGCGGCGGGCAAGACGTTTCCGCTGCGTTCACCGGCGCAGAGCAGCTTCGAGCGCGATGCCGAGCGCATCATCACGTATCTGAGTGATACGTTGCGCCCCTCCTCAAATGGCGTGGCGCTGTTTGCCTGCGCCGGCGCCGATGGCTTCTTCGAGCACGTGCAGCTCGACGCGACCATTGAGGAACATCGCCTGTATGTCGCCGATCGGCCGCACCTGTACCCGCTCGCCAGGCTGACCGACCAGCATCCTCCCTACGCTGCGTTGATTGCTGATACGAACGCGGCGCGCCTGTTCGTGTTCGGGCGGGGGACGACGATGCGTAGCGATCAGGTGCACGGCACGAAGGTCAGTCGCAGCTCAGTCGGCGGCTGGTCGCAGGCGCGCTACCAGCGCCATATTGAAAACTATCACCTGCATCACGCGAAGGAGCTCGTCGACGCGCTGGAACGGGTGGTGCGCGAGGACGGCGTCGAGCAGATCGTGCTGGCGGGAGATGAAGTCATCATTCCGGTGTTGCGCGACCAGCTGCCGACGCATCTCAGCGACCGGATTATCGATATCCTCCGCCTTGACATCACGACAC
>JBBSLV010000553.1:0-2284 GCA_038233535.1 Tepidisphaerales bacterium
CGTTGTCCGCGCCGCGCCCGACGCGCAGCGCGGCGTCGATCGCGGCGCCGGTGGCGGTGGCGGTGTCGGTGTCGGAGTTGTTGATGACCGCGTGTGCCATGACCGTGATGGAAATCCAAAAATCCGAAGCAGGCACGAAATCTCAAGGAAAAAAATTCGAAACCAATGGTTCTGTTTGGGATTTGCGTTTATTCGTCACTGGAATTTGTTTCGGATGTCGTGCCTGGAATGTCGTGCTTACCTTCGCACTTTCTCCTGAAAATTGAACGACGTCGCGCCGATCGAGACGCGGTCCCCGTTGTGCAGCCGCGCCCGCGTCACGGGCTTTCCGTTCACCATCGTCTTTGCGCCCAGCGGCAAATCCTCGATCTCGAAACCGCCTTGCATGACATGCACGGCAGCGTGCCTGCGACCGACCTGAGGATCCTTGAACAGGTAGATGTGGCACTGCGGGCTGCTGCCGATGTACGTGGGGTTGCGGTAGAGGACGAACTGCTTGCCCGCGATCACGCCCGCCGTCACTTTGAACCAGCCGCTCTTGGCGGCGTTCTCGATCAGCCCCGTGCCGACGCCGGCGATGACGCCGATGACGACGATGGCGATCAAGCGGCTGACGTGGACGTTTCCGGTCAACCGGGCGAGCGGCTCGAACAGCACGCCGCCGATCGCGCCCCCGATCAACCCGCCCAGCGCCCCGATCCCCAATTTCTTCGTGTTCCGCAGCACGACGCCCGAACCCGCGGCCAGGAACAACCCCAGCACGCCCCAGCTCGCGGCGTGGGCGAGCATCTGCCGGCCCAATGCGGCGCTGACGTCGGGCCCGCCGACGACAAGGTCGTAAAGGCGATCGACGAACAGCGACACGACGATCCCGCCGACCAGCCCCACCCCCGCGGCGACCGCGCCGTTGGTGATGGCCGCCTGCCAGTTGCGCTCCACCACCGACTCGGCGACGCCGAGGCAGACGGCGATGGTCATCCCGCAGACGCTGTAGAAGAGGACGTTGGCGAGGAAGTCAGTCCACTCATCCTTCGTCGTGAGCGTGTGCCAGTGCTCCTTGCGCTGCTTGTCGGTGAGCGACGGATCGGTATGGATCGCGTAATACCCGTTGCCCCGGCCCGTGCGGTCGAGCTCCTTCGTTGCCAGCTGCGCCTCGTGTGCGGTGAGAATTTCCGCACCGGCGGCGGCGTCGAGCTGGCGCCGGGCCTCGATCAGCTCGCGGGCTTCGGTCCGCAGGTTCGGGCGAAAGTGCATTACTTCGCCGAACGTCCATCCGAGCAGCCCGCCAAGCAACCCGAAAAGCCCCATGTAGACGGCGGTGTTGTACAGGAATGCGAAGCGCGGCGTGCGCACCGTCGCGACGGGGAGTTGGGCGGTCTGGTAGTGCTCCTGCGTGCGCGTGATCAGCTCGCGCTCCTTGAGCTTTGCTTCCACGCGCGGGCTGTTCACGTCGTCGAGCGTGATGGTGAGTTTCGTCGGCTGCATGTGCGTTACTGCGCCCCGCTGAATAATGCAAAGCCCAGCCCCGTCAGCACGAACGCGACCACAAACACGACGGCCGCGACGGTCCACGGCCGGTTCGGCTCAATCGCTTCAAGCCACGCGCCCAAGCGCTGAAGCGTTGTCGGATCGGGCGGGCTGGCGCTATTGATTGTCGCCATGCGATTGCCGCGCCGCGCGAGGCTCCAGGATTCGTCGATGGTGACGGTCTCGTCGACGAGGAACGGCTCGCGCTCGCTCTTCCCACCGCGCCACGCGAACGATCCTTCGTCGCCGCCGATGGGGTCGTAGACGAAGGCGACCTGCCAGGGGAAATTGAAGAAGTTGTCTTGGATGAACAGGTCCATCCCTGAGAGGAAGATGCCGAAGCCGGGATGCGTGTGATACCAGCCGACGATCCGCTTGTCGGCGTGCTTCGTCTCCATCTCGTGCTGGATATGCTCCCACGTCGCGGCCTTGAATGTGACCTGCGTCGCCTGACCCTCGGCGGCGTCGCCGCGGATGACCGACTCGACATAGAGCCACGGGCCGGAACCGTCGCGGTAGACGTTTCCGACGAGGACGCCGCAGATTTCAAGGTCCGTGTCTTCCCTGCCGTGCTGGTGAATTTCTTCCAGCGCCATCCTGCGGAACACCGCCTGGAACCGGTTCTCGCGCGAGCCGGCCTCGACCGGGGCATCGCGGGCGAGCAGCTCCGACGCGTCGATGCGCGCCGCGTCAAGCTCTGCATTGGCGATGGGTTCGATTACTCCCACGACAACGCCTCCTCGGCGCACGCGGCGAG
>JBBSLV010000554.1:0-2271 GCA_038233535.1 Tepidisphaerales bacterium
CGGCGATGTCGCGGCTGACGAAGCTGATCGGCTCGACGTTCACCCCGGCCTTCTTCGCCTCGGCCAGCAGCGGCGCGAGCGTCGTGTCCTGCGGGGCCGTCGCGTCATCCAAACCGGCGCGATAGGCGTCACGATCGACCGGGGGTTTCAAGTGCAGCGCCAGCAGCTCGTGGTCGGTTTTCGTCCCCGTCAGCATCGACGCGATCTTCAGCAGCGACGAGCCGCTGGCGGGGTCGGAGACGGGAATCAGCACGGAAAACGCCTTGCGCACCTGCTTTCCAACCCCGCCGGCGATTCGCTCGATGCCGAACATTCGCTCGGGGTAAACCAGGTTCAGCACCGGCGTGGTCAGCGCGGTCGTGACCAAAGCCATGATCACCATCATGGCGAACACCGCGTCGGTGATGACGCCCAGCTCGCGGCCGATGTTGAGGATGACCAGCTCCATCAGCCCGCGCGTGTTCATGAGAATGCCGATGGCTGACGATTCGCGCCAGCCCAGCCCGCAGGCGCGGGCGGCGAGCATCGATCCGCCGAACTTGCCCGCGCAGGCGACGGCGATGATCAGCAGCGTCAGCAGCAGCAGCTCGACGTTGTCGATCAGGTTGATCTGCGTCTTCAACCCCATGTAGGCGAAGAAGATCGGCAGGAGGAACACGACCGTGTAGTCCTCGAGCTTCTCGGAGAGATGGCGGACGAAACGGGTGCCCTTGGGCATGATCGCGCCCATGAGAAACGCGCCGAACAGCGCGTGAATGCCGATGGCCTCGGTCGTCCAGGCGCTGGCGAGGATCAGCAGGAAAATCGCCGCGACGACGTTCTGACTGAGCCGGCCCTGCTGGTCGTACACCTTTTCGATGCGTCCGACGAGCGGGCGGATGAGGAAGAACATGACCAGCACGTAAAGCCCCGCCAGCCCCGCCGTCCACATCGCCGGCTCCAGCCCCTTGGCCCGGGCGACGCCGACGACGAACGCGAGCATGCACCAGGCGGAAACGTCGTCGACGGCGGCGCAGGTGATGGCGATCGCGCCGACCTGCGTCTTGTGCAGGTTGCGCTCGGTGAGGATGCGCGCCAGCACCGGGAACGCCGTGATGCTCATGGCCGCGCCCATGAACAGCGCAACCGACGTGAAGCGCATCTCCGGCGTGCGCGTGAACACGAGCGGGTACAGGTACAGCGCCAGCGCCGCGCCCAGAAGGAACGGCGCGACGATGCTGACGTGGCTGATGACGACGGCCGCGTGACCCTGGTTGCGAATGAGCTTGGGATCCAGCTCCAGGCCGATGAGGAACAGGAAAAACACCACGCCGACCTGGCTCAGCACGTTCAGGTACTGGACGGTTTCGGCGGGAAAGACGGCGGCGGACCATTCCGGCGCCAGCCAGCCGAACAGGCTCGGCCCGAGCATGATGCCGGCGATCATCTCGCCCATGACCTGCGGCTGGTGCAGCCGCGCGAACAGCAGCCCCATCGCCCGGCTCAGCGCCAGAATGATCGCGATCTGACCGAGCAGGATGAGGATGACGTTAAGGCCTTGCATCCGCCACCGGGGCAAGCGTCTTTGCGTCCCCCGACGACGCGCGTTCGGACGGTCGGCTGACGCGCTCGGCGAACCCCCGGTAATGCGCGCTGCCGGAGATTTCAATCTGTACCGCGTCGCGGACGGCCGTGGGGTGCAGCGTCATGTGATACCCGTCCCCGCTCAGCCGCGCAACGGGCAGCTTCGGGTCGCCCTGACCGAGGGCCGTGCCGTCAACGATCTTGAGGCTCATCGTCCGCGCGTCGTCGAACTGAAACGTGCAGTATCGCCCGGACTGATCGACCCGCATCACGCCGTGATAGCCCATGCCCGTCGGCGAAGCCGTCTCCCACTGCACGCGCCATTCCCCCGCGATCTCCGCCGGCGCCGCCAGCGTCGCCCCGACGCGCAGGACGAACCACAGCCCGAATACGAGCGCCGCAAACGTGAAGATGTACACGATGTATCCGCGAATCATCAGCTTCGCGTACCGTAGCAGAGCCATAGCCCCATTCACAACACCCCATGCCCCGCCCTATGCTCCGCGCGTGGGATGTGGCGCGGGCGGGATCGTACGCGCGTTACGGGTATAATGGCGGCGAAGGAGCGTGAACGTGGCATACCGGCTCATCGAAAAGCAGACGCTGTACAATGGCAAGAAGGTCCGGCTGGAGGTGCACCACCTCGAGGACGACCAGGGCAAACGCACGCAGCGCGAGGTCGTGGCGCACGGCGGCGCGGTCTGCATC
>JBBSLV010000555.1:0-2268 GCA_038233535.1 Tepidisphaerales bacterium
ACAAGCGTCCGTTCTGCCGATCCGCACGTCAGGAGCACAAACTCGCCATGATCAGTTTCCGGGAATCGTTTCGAGGCGTCGAGGATGTCATGCGGAACGGCGAAGAAGAACTTGTGCCCATTGAGTAACTTGGAGTAGTTGAGTGAACACGTTATCGACGACCCGAAGACCAGCACCCTAGCCCTGCCGGGTTGGCTGCTCTTTCCGAAGCGCCGTTCGAGCGACCCAATCAAGTCTTCGGTGATAAGGCTGCCATTCATTGCTCACTTACCGAATCGAATGATGGAACGATCGCCCCACACTCGATGCACTCATACCGGTCGACCTCAGCCGTGGCAAGCCGAATATAATCCCGGTTGCCGTTCACGATGTGTGACTCGTAGGCCATTATCTGAAAAAAATAGTCGTTATTCCCACACGACGAGCATGTCAGCGGATCGCAGTTCTGAATTTGGTTGGCCATGAGTTACACTTCCTGTAGTCGCTCCCACCATCGACCTTCTCTCGCTTCGTCGGTCGGGATATCGGTGGCAATCACATCGTCGAATCCCTCGATTTTAAGTTGCAGGCACTGACCCTGCCCCTGGGCCTTTGACGGACTTCCAAAAGCCGACTTCGGGAAAAAATCGGCTCCGCAAGCTCGGATGTTCAGCCGGCCGTGCGAAAGAGCCGACGGGGTAATCTCGATAATGCGAATCTCCAAACAGCCCTCCGCGTACGAGTGCGTGCCGCGCGGCAGTCTACAGCGATGGTCACGTGTCACGAAATTCTCGCGCGTCAACCATCACGTGACCCGTTCCCGCGGATGACAATTTCGCGTAACGTTGCGTTTTCGCATTCGACGGAGCTAAGTTGTGCGTGTGGCCCACGCGGCAGGACAGAGCGGAACCCCTTTTCGACGAGAGATGGACGACATGCACAAACTTCGGCTCTACGCCTCCGAGGCGATCGGAACCTTCGTACTGGTGCTGATCGGCGTGGGATCGGTCAGCGCGTCGAAGATGGCCAACGGCAGCGTGGACCTGCTGGCGGTCGCGCTGGCGTTCGGGTTGGTCGTGGCGGCGGTCGTCGCGGCGACCGGGCATATGTCCGGCGCGCATATCAACCCCGCCGTCACGGTCTCGCTGCTGGCGGTCGGCAAGATCGGTGCGGTGGACGCCCTGGCCTACATCGTTTCGCAGCTGCTGGGGGCGGTGCTGGCGGGATTCGCCTCTCAGGCGCTGCTCGACCCCGCCGCCGCCTCCACGGGGGCGACCCAGCTCGCTCCATCGGTCTCCGCCGTGCAGGGACTGGGGATTGAAGCGGTGCTGACCTTCATTCTCGTCTTCGTGATCTTCGGAACCGCCGTGGACATGCGCGCCCAGAAGTCTGCCAGTTTGTTCATCGGTTTGGCGGTGGTCGTGAACATCCTCGTGGGCGGTCCATACACCGGCGCCTCGATGAATCCGGCGCGCTCGTTCGGTCCTGCGCTGGCCGGGGGAGTGTGGGCGCACCACTGGGTTTATTGGATCGGACCGTTGCTGGGCGGCAGCGCCGCCGCGCTCGTTTATACGTTTCTGTTCCTGCCCCGCCCGGCGGCGGAAAGTTTGCCCGAGGTCCGCCCCGAGGCGCCGGCCGCTTGATTTTTCTGGACCTGACGACCCATCGCGGCATAATGCCGCTTCCACACCGTTGCGGTGATCCAATCCAAGGGGGAAGCAGTCACAACCGACGGAGGTTCCCATGGCCGGCAGCAATCGCGGCGTCGCTTACATCAAACCCGGTGAAGTCAAGGTCGAGTCCATCGACTTTCCCAAGCTGTTCGACCCCGCTCGCAAGAAGAAAATCGAGCACGGGGTCATCCTCAAGATCATTTCCACCAACATCTGCGGCTCCGACCAGCACATGGTCCGCGGGCGAACCACCGCGCCGGCGGGGCTCGTGCTCGGGCACGAGATCACCGGGGAGGTCATTGAAACCGGGCGCGACGTCGAGTTTATTAAAAAGGGCGACATCGTCTCCGTCCCGTTCAACATCGCCTGCGGGCGCTGCCGCAACTGCAAGGAGGGGCGCACCGGCATCTGCCTGACGGTAAACCCCGCGCGGCCCGGCGCCGCGTACGGGTACGTCGACATGGGCGGGTGGGTCGGAGGTCAGGCGGAGTACGTCCTGGTTCCCTACGCCGACTTCAACCTCCTGAAGTTCCCCGACAAGGACGAGGCGATGGCGAAGATCAAGGATCTCACCTTGCTCAGCGACATTTTCCCCACCGGCTTCCACGGCGCCTTC
>JBBSLV010000556.1:0-2251 GCA_038233535.1 Tepidisphaerales bacterium
CCACGCGCCCGGCGACCGACGGCGTGAGCTACGCCGACCTGGCGACGCGCAACTGGTTCGGCGCCGACGGCCTGGCGCGCTTGAAACTCGCGGCCGTGGGCGACACGGCTTACGTCAGCGCGACCCTGCGCGAAGCGATCCTGCCGGCGCTGCCACGGTTCTTGTACATCGGTTCGGAGTTCGACGGCGAGAGCGGCTTCGTGCACACGGACCATCGGCCTTACGATCCGATCAGCGGCGGGTTCCCGGTGCAGGATCCGATTTTCGCGCTCACCGGCGAGACCAACCCGTACACGTACGCGCTGAACAGCCCGATGACGCTGAGCGACGGCACGGGCCTGAGCCCATTCCTGGGCGGCGGAAACAACGGCGGCTTCGGGTCGATGCTCGGGGGGACGGGATTCAGCGGCAACTACTCGTCGTCGCTGGCGAACGAGAGCATCTCGGCGCACCTGCAGCGCATCGATCCCATTGGGTATCATCTCGATCAGCAGGGTTCGTGGAATTCGCTCAACGCCGGGTCGTTAAACCACGCGATGACGCAGCCGCTGAGCCTCCCGCGTGGGCGCGGCACGGAGTACGCAGGCGGGGGGTGGAAGGACGTGGCGCTGGGCGCGCTGGAAGGTTGGGGCGGGGGCACGAGCATCGCGCTGAGCACGTTCTCCTTCGGGTTGACCGACCGGGTCGACCTGCTGAACTCCGAGCAGTTCCACGAGTCAAGCTACAATGGCGGCCGAACCGCCGCGACCCTCAGCCGCGAAGCGCTGATCACGGCGGGCACGCTGGGGACGGCGCAGGCCTACCGCGCCGGCGGACGACTCGCATACGGCGCGCTGGCGACGGGCGGCGAGGCCTACAGCACATACGGTAACGCCCGCAACGTGGTCGGGGGGTTGCAGAACATTGAGGCGGGGAACGACTGGGGCTACGCGCAGGTCGGGCTTGGCGCACTGGGACTAAAAGGCAACTATGGTGCGGCGACGCAGTTGAGCGGATACCGGCTGGCGATCGATCCGACGGTTCTGGGTACGCCGGGTGGGAACTTGCGGTTTGTTCCGGTTGCTCCGACGGGGCAAGTCCACCACGCAATCTCGCGAAAGGTGGTCAAGGAAATCGAACGCCATCCTGTTCTCGCCGGAAATTACGCGGCCCGCGATCCGCGTTTCATCACCCAGGCGCGTGACTTGGCATCACATCGCGGGTATCAGACGTGGCACCGCGAATTGGACAGGGAAGTCAGCACTTGGGTGGCTGGGCATCCCGCTGCAACGCCTCGACAGTTTGAGGAGTTTCTTCGTCAGCGGTATGCGGCGCCCGACTTGGCCGATCGATTCCCGAGTGGGCTGGGAGGCGGGCAATGAAGTTCTACGTGCTAGATGATAATCGGGCCGGCAATGAGCCGGCGGTCACTACGTACCTGAGCGCCGATCCCGTTCACCGAGGCGAGGCTCCGCGCTGTCCGGTCTGCAACACCTTTATCGGGCCGCTAAAATGGCTGCCGCCTTACCGCGTGGAACTCGAAGCCTACGGGAGCGCATGGGGCGACTTGGTCTTTCCTTGGGGGGGTGATGAATTGCTGGTCTCCGAGCGATTCGAACGACTATGGAAACAGGACGGTCTGATTGGCTTGTCGGGCTTCGACTCCGTAGAGGTGGTCAAGACAAAAAAACGCCGCAGGCTTGCGCCGCTACCGCCAGGTTACTTGCGCGTCAGTCTCGCTCGAAGTCGTGCGCTGGTCGACGACGCAGCGTCAGGAATACGCCGGGACGAAACGCGAGAGTGCCCCGAGTGTGGCGGCGGCGGACTGGAACGCATCAAAAGAATCGTGTTAAAGGAAGGAACATGGTCCGGCGAAGACATTTTCAAGGCCCGCGGTTTGCCAGGCAAGAATATCGCCTCGGAGCGGTTCAAAGAATTCTGCGATCATCATCAGATCTTAAACGGGTTGCTCATTCCTGTCGAAGATTATCAACTCGACTATTCATAACACTTCACCCCGTCTGCAATGGTTTCCCCGGCGCGCAGAAACAGGGGCTGGGCCAACCGTCGAACGAGTCGGTGCTGGTCAGCTATGACTCGGCGGATGCGCTACACGATCACGCTGCCCGACGACGCGATCCTGATCCGCAACACGTCGGGGTACTGGGGCGACGGCTACGGCTCGCACGGCGTGACGGTGCGCAACGTGTCGGGCACGGCCACCTATTCGTGGAACCCGGGCACGACGGTGGCGGTGTCGGACCTCGAGGCC
>JBBSLV010000557.1:0-2208 GCA_038233535.1 Tepidisphaerales bacterium
ATTTACGCCGTCGGGGTGCGGTGTCTGGTGTGGAATTCGCTGCCCCAAACGGACGATGTGCGGGCGGCGATGAAGAAGGACATGAACTTCTTGTTAGCGAACATCATCAAGGAGGGGCGCGGGAGGGGGTTTTACGATTACGTGGGCGGGACGCCGGCGAAGTCGTACAGCCACAGCCGGGCGCAGTACGCGGTGCTGGGGGTGTGGGCGGCGGCGCAATCGGGGCTGGAGGTGCCGCGGTCGTACTGGAACATCGTCGAGAAGGCGTGGATCGCGGACCAAATGCCGGATGGGGGGTGGGGGTATCAGAGTCCCGAGGACGACAAGCACGGGATCACGCCGGGGATGACGGCGGTGGGCGTGGCGACGCTGTTCATCACGCAGGACTTCCTTCACCCCAACGCCGGGATCAACTGCCGCGGCAACACGCGCAATGTGCCGATCGACCGGGGGATGAAGTACATGGTCGACAACTTCGACAAGATCGGGACCGACGAGCGCTATCACACGTACGATTTCCCGTTCGCCACGCTTTACGCCGTCGAGCGCATCGGCGTGGCCAGTGGGCAGAAGTATTTCGGCACGAACGACTGGTACGAGAAGGGGGCGAATTGGTTGCTGAAGGTGCAGACGAAGAGCGGGGCGAACACGGGGATGTGGTTCGCGCCCAAGACGCTGTGTACGCCGCTGCACGACACGTGCTTCGGGCTGCTGTTTCTCTCGCGCGGGCGGGCGGCGGTGGCGATCAACAAGCTGGAGTACGCCAGCGCCGACGGCAAGCCGGCGAACTGGAACCAGCGCCCGCGCGATGTGGCGAACCTCGTGAGCTGGATCGGAAAAGCGGCTGAGCGCGACCTCAACTGGCAGAACGTCAACCTCCATGTTCCCACGAAGGAACTGCACGATGCGCCGATCCTGTACATGAGCGGGAATCAGGAGCTTGCCCTGCCCGATGAGCAGAAGCAGAAACTGAAACAGTACGTCGAGGGCGGCGGGATGCTCCTGGCCAACGCCGACTGCGGCGACGCGCGCTTCGCCACGTCATTCCGCAAGCTCGCGACCGAACTGTTCCCCGGCTACGAATTCCGCGAGCTGTCGGAGAACCACCCGATCTACACCGATCAGCAATTCCTCCGCGAGCGGTGGAAGAACAAGCCCACCGTTCTCGGATTGTCCAACGGGGTGCGCGAGCTGGCACTGCTGCTCCCGCAGGCCGATCCTGGCAAGGGTTGGCAGTTGCGGCTCGTCGGCGGGAAGGAAGAGTTCTGGCAGCTCGGCGCCAACGTCTTTCAGTACGCGATCGACAAGCAAAACATCGGCTTCAAGGGCGAGACGCACATCGTCACGCGCGACGAGAAGATCAAGGCAGGTAAGACGATCAAGGTCGCGCGCGTCGAGTACGGCGGGAACTGGAACCCCGAGCCGGGCGGATGGCGCCGGCTGGCGGCCTGGATGCACAACAAAGAGAAGACGGACCTGGACGTCGTGACGGCGAAGCTGATGACGGACAGGCTCGACGGGGCGAAGGTCGTCCACCTGACAGGCACGACCCCGTTCACGCTCGGCCCGGCGGCGCAGGTCGAGCTGCGCAACGTGATCAACGGCGGCGGGACGCTCGTCTTCGACGCGGCGGGGGGGTCGAGCGCATTTGCCGAGTCGGTTGAGAAGCTGCTGCCGCTGCTGTTCCCGGGTCAGAAGCCCCAGCCGATCCCGCCCGAGCACGCGGTGTTCAACACCGGCGCGACGAAGCTCGGCGACATCGCGTACCGCACGTTCGCGCGCAAGACGCTCACGAGCGGCATGAAGGTTCCGAAGCTCCAGGGGATCGAGAAAGACGGGCGAATCGTTTGCTTCTATAGCCGCGAGGATCTGTCCGCCGGCATGGTAGGCCAACCCGTCGACGGCATCCTCGGCTACGACCCGCGCGCGGCGACGGAGATCATGTCCAAGATCATCCTCTACGCGGCCAAGTAGCGGCAGCACCGGTTTTCAATCCGTGTTTTCATGATCCGGAAGACGTGTTGAAAACCCATGCCACGAAAAACGGAGGTGAGCAGGCTTGATTGATCTGGCCCGGTAACCGGTATAAAAAACGGTCGCGCGCGATTACACAGCACCACCTTTCGTATTTTGGAGAATCCCATGGCTTGGAACGAAGACAGCAAACAATCAGAAAGCGACCGCACGTTGACCACCCGCCAAGGCCAC
>JBBSLV010000558.1:0-2202 GCA_038233535.1 Tepidisphaerales bacterium
CGTCGTCGCGAGGATGCAGGGGGTGACCACACCGGCGACGCTCCCACTGTCGTTCGAACGCCTTGTCACCACGATCGGGGAGGCGCACGCCGAGCTGGCGGCGCAGGCTGCACGGGCGGTCAACGCCAGCCTCACGCTGCGCAACTGGCTGATCGGTTTCCACATCGAAGAGTACGAGCGCCGCGGCGTAGACCGTCAGCAGTACGGCGAGAAGTTACTGGACCGGCTTGCCGAATCGCTGATTCAGAAAGGCGTGTCGCGCTGTGACCGGCGCGAACTGTACCGCTACCGGCAGTTCTATCTGAGGTACCCGCAGATTGTGGATGCGCTGCCTCCACAATTTGCCTCCCAGCTCGGCGGCGCGGCCCATGACGGCGGCGGAGACCAACGGTTTGCGATCACAAACTGTGATCGCAAACACGAGCTCCGGCGGACGGCCCAGTATGTGTTAGCTAACGGAGCAAGGCGTCGCGATGCTGTCCACTGTGCTTCGCAGCGAACGTGAGGCACGCGTGAACATCGAGATCATGCGCGCGTTCGTGGGGTCCGCCGCATCCTTGGCGCAAACGAGGAGCTGTCGCGGAAGCTCGATGGCTCCGTCGCATTCGCCCCGGCGCGCCATTGGCTTTCGAGACCCTACCCGCAGCACATTCGATGATCAGTGACGTGTCGGCGGCGAGAGCTTATCCGGTTCCCGCGACGGCACCGCCTTGACGATTCCAGAGGGTCTCCTGCCATCCCTGGATGAGCCCCCGGTCGCCGCAAATGGGGCACAGCCAGACAATGTGGCCTGACGCGGCCTCCAGGTTCGCAATAATGTCCCCCTGGCATTTCTTACGGCCAGGACTGCGCCGGCATGTCACATTCGTGTGAAAGTCCCCATCCGGGAGGTGGTCGCTCACCCACGCGACGATCGCCCCGAAGAAGAGAGCGAGACGGACGACGCGGTCCGGCGCCGAGTCCGGCAGGTCGTCCGTTTCCTCGTCCAGGTAGTGGCGCATGTCCACGATCCAGGTGTCGGCCATCGGTGCCGGCCAGAATACACCACCGGCGGACGAGGTCGACGTCGCCTATCACCTGCGCGGATGCCACAGCTCCACGCGGCCAGGAGTTCGAGGATTCCGCACTGCCTCGCTGGGGGATGGACGGTAAACCTTCGCGATGAAGGGCAGGTCGTGGTCATACCGTTTCCATACGCGGGCCTCAGGCCTTCCCCCTGCATCAAGCGCACGACGCGCTTGCGACTGATGCGGACGCGCTGCGCGATCAATTCTTCATGGACGCCGGGCTGCCGTAGTTGCGGCGACTCCCGTCGAACGACGCACGTACCGGGACTTTTAGTCGGCGAGCGTCATGGCCATCCGGTGGGCGGTGCGGTATAATGGAACCATTACGGTTCCATCATGGTGGCTCATGCCGATACACTCAAGAACATCCCGGACGACCTGCACGCGCGGCTGAAGGCGAGCTCGGAGCGCAATCGCCGCAGCCTGAACAGCGAGATTCTGATCCGGCTCGAACAGGACATCAGCAGGCCCGTGCTCGATCCGGTGGTGCACGCCGGCCGCGCAGGTCCTTCTGGACGATCTAGCCGAATTCAGCAACGAGGCGCTCAATCGCGGCATCTGGCCTGCCATAACTCACGACGCGAACATCCAGCCCGACGCCCACGACCTTCGTCAAGGCCCGTCGCATGGCGCCGTCGATCCATTCTGGCCCGTTGCCAAAGGCTCCGCCGCCAAGCCGCGTCAGAAACAGCACCTTGCAGCCCGAGTCGTGGGCATTGATTACAGCAGCCCACAGCGTCGCTTCGTAGGCCGCCTCGAGCACCAGAACCGCGAATGATTCCCAGTGCTTCGGGGGGACGTCGGAGTAGCTCACCGGTAGCGCCGAACAGAATGCCTGCGACACGAGATGCTCGTGCTCAACATCGGTGACCTGGACGCCCTTGTGAATTCCGATCCGTACGAGATCACGAATGCGATCGATGCCGTCGACGCCGCACCCGTCGAGCTTTTCGGATATGGTCTCCAACCCTTGCTTCGTGCATTGCGCGTAGCCGTTCCGCATCGTCCACAGCTCGTCCCTGTCGTTGCCCAGCTCCGCGCCGACCTCCCTCAGACAATCGATCTGACAATCGCGCGTCTGTCCAATCTGGTCCGACACAGGCACGAAGTAGTTGCGGTACACAGTGGCAGCACC
>JBBSLV010000559.1:0-2198 GCA_038233535.1 Tepidisphaerales bacterium
GAAGAAGAAGCAGCAGGTGCCTTTTTCGCCGGGGTGCTGTTTGACCTGGCCCCAGCGGTTGCGGAGCGTGGGTGTGGATCCGCCGATGTACGCGGCGTACAGCTCGTCGATCAGCGACAATCCGTACCCCTTGTGCTGACCGAACGGGAGCAGCGCCTTGACCTTTGCGGGGTCGGTCGTCTCCCTGCCGTTCTCGTCGACGGCCGCGCCGGGGGGGATCTGTTTTCCTTCGCGCGCGAACTGCTGCACGCGTCCCATGGCGACGGTGCTCGTCGCCCAGTCGATGCAGATGGGGAAGCCGATCGCGTCCTGCGTGGGGAACCCCCACGAGTGCGGGTTGGTGCCCAGCGTGGGGAACTTCCCACCAAACGGCACGACTTCGGCCAGCGCTGCGGTGCAGCAGGTGTAGGCGATGTAGCCCTTGAGCGCCGCGTCGATGACGTACCCGCCGCCCCAGAGGTAGTGAAACGCGTTGTCCACCGCGACGACGCCCACACCATACTCGTCGGCGAGGTTCATGCACTGTTGCATGGCCGCGAACGCGGTGGCTTGGCCGAGCTTCCTGTTCGCGTTCCAGCGCTCGACGGCCTTGTACTTGCCGGGCAGCTTCTCGATGGTCGCATTCGGCACGCACCCGCCGACCTTGGCGCCGAAGTGCTCGTCGAGGTGCAGCGCCTTGATGGCGTTGTGCGTCTTGATGCCGTGCCGGGCGGTCAGCTCGGAGAACCTTGCCGCGGCGTCGGCTTCCTCGTGCGAGTAGCCGCGCTTCGCGTAAGCCTTGGCGACCAGCGCGTTGTGGACATCGACCGGCATGACGTAAGTGTTATTTGCCATGAGTAGTGGCACGGGCATCCTGCCCGTGGTCTGTTTTCTGAGGTTGAAGACACGGGACCGAAGCCCGTGCCACGAAGTATCAGAACGGGTTCGCCTGCACGTAATCCTTGTCGCCGTTCAGGAAATTGACCAGGTTCATCGCCGCCCGCACGCCCTGGCGCTGCACGCTCTCGTTGGTCCGGCTCCCGATGTGCGGGGTGATGATGATGTTCTCGATTTCCTGAAACAGGTGCGGCGCTCGCACCGGCTCGGTCTCCAGCACATCCGATGCGTAGCCCCACAGCCGCCCGCTCTTGCAGGCGTCGGCGACGTCCTGTTCGTTGATCAGAGCGCCGCGGGCAGTGTTCACGAGCAGGGCCTTGGGCTTCATGATCGCGATCGTGTCCTTGTTGATCATCCCGCGCGTCTGCGGCGATACGTGCGTGTGCAGGCTGACGACGTCGGCCTCTTTCAGAACGTCGTTTACCGTCGCCTTACGCTCGACGTTGTACTGCTTCGCGAAATCGTCGTCCCAGTAATTGCCGAAACCGATGATCTTCATCCCCATCGCGACGGCGCGTTTGGCCGTCTCCTTGCCGATCCGGCCAAAACCGATCAACCCGAGCGTCTTCCCGTACAACTCGCAGCCCGTCCTGCGCTTCCACTGCCCCTGCTTCACGCTGGTGATGTGCGGGTAGAAGTGCTTGGCCAGCGCGATCATCAGCCCGATCGTCTGCTCGGCCACGGTCGTCTCGTTGACGCCGGGCGTGAACAGCACCGGAATTCTGCGGCTCGTCGCGTGCTTGACATCGATTGAATCCAGCCCGATGCCGTACTTGGCGATGACCTTCAGCTTGTTCGGCGCGGCGAGATATGCGTCGATCACCTTCGCGTTGAGTGCGTCGTCGCCGTTCAATAATCCATCGAAGCCCCCGCCGTCGGTGAGCAGGTCGAGCATCTGCTGCTCGTTCAGCGGACCGCGCGCGCGGACGATCTGGAACCCGCTCTTATCGAGGATGTCGTGGTGACGGCCGGGGGTGTCCTGGAAACTGGTGGTGCTGAGGAGGATTCTCATGGGAGGGCGGGATGATATCGGAAGGGGAAAAGTTCCGCGAGTGATGGCAACGACGTCATGGGCATCGGGTGCGCGACCGTTTCGGCGGGCGCCCGGTCGGAAATCAGATCCGCCCGCGAATCAGCCGTCGAAACGGTCAGGCGCCCCCGGGCCTCAGCCATCAGCTGACCGCTTTCGTACCCCTACTTCGCCACGATCTGCAACGGCACCGTGGCTTCGGCGATGCGATTGGCGGTTTCATCGACGATGCTGACCTTCATCAGGTATCCCCCGATCGGAAGATCGGACGGCAGCTCCATCAGCTTGGCGA
>JBBSLV010000560.1:0-2193 GCA_038233535.1 Tepidisphaerales bacterium
CGTTCGCACCGGGGGCGCGGCGCCAGCCACAGCGCCCTCCGAGCCGAAAGTGGGCGGCTAGCTCAGCTGGGAGAGCGCCGCGTTCGCAACGCGGAGGTCGGGAGTTCGAGCCTCCTGCCGTCCACCATCTAGGAGTCTGCGCGGCAGAAACGGTCAGGCTGGGTGGTCGTATATACAAATATGCCGACGACGTTTCGTTCGTGCGCGCGCGATCAGTCGCTGCTGTTCCCGCCGTCCCCCCGCGACTGGCTTCCTGAAGGGCATTTGGCGTTCTTCATCGCCGACACCGTGGCGGTGCTGGATCTCCAGAGCTTGTACGCCCCCTACGAGGGAGATGGGCGCCGCAATCAACCGTTCGATCCGCAGATGATGGTGACGGTGCTGTTGTATGCGTACGCCACGGGGACGTTCTCGTCGCGTCGGATCGCAAGGAAGTTGGAAGAGGACGTGGCGTATCGGGTGTTAGCGGCCGGCAATTTTCCGGCCCATCGGACGATCGCCGATTTTCGGCAGCAGCACCTGGCGGCCTTTGAAACGCTGTTCGTGCGGGTCGTGCAGATTGCCCGCGAAGCCGGCGTCGTCCACCTCGGATCGCTCGCGGTAGATGGGACCAAGATCAAGGCCAATGCGAGCAAGCACAAGGCGATGAGTTATGGCCGGATGCGCCACGACGAGCAGCGATTGCGCAGCGAGATTGCGGCGCTGCTGACCCAGGCGCACGCGGTCGATGTGGCCGAAGATGCGGCGCACGGGCCTGACGTGCGGGGCGATGCGTTGCCGGCCGAGTTACAGCGGCGCGAGGAGCGGCTCGCGAAGATTGCGGCCGCGAAAGCGCGGCTCGAAGCGCGGCAAGCGGCGGCGGATCGGCAGCGGGGGCGCACGCCGGACGATGGCCGCCAGAGTCGTCGGCGACCGTTCGCTCGCGACTTCGGCGTGCCACCCGATGATGCGCAGGACAACTTCACCGACCCCGAGAGTCGGATCATGAAGACGTCGCAGGGCTTCGACCAGTGTTACAACGGCCAGATCGCGGTGGACGAAGCCACGCAGTTGATCGTCGCGACGGGCCTGACGAACTCCGCGGCCGACCAGGGGCAATTGCTGCCGGTGATCACCACGGTTGAGGCCACCCTCGGCGACGCGCCCTCCGAAGTACTGGCCGATGCCGGGTATCGTGAGGAGGCCACGTTCCAGACGCTTGAGGACCGGCAGATTACGGCCTACATCTCGCTGGGACGCGAGGGGAAGCCGGACGCGACGTCGAATCCCGCGCTCGCCGCGACGCAGCGCATGGCGGCGCGACTCACGAGCGAGACGGGGCGCGCGCGATATCGACGGCGCAAGGCCATTGTCGAACCCGTGATCGGATGGATCAAAGCCGTGCTCGGGTTCCGCCGCTTCAGTCTCCGCAGCGAAGCCAAGGCCCGCGGCGAATGGAACCTCGTGTGCCTCGCGGTCAACCTGAAGCGGCTGCATCGCCTCCAGGTGGCCTGAGCAGGGGCCCTCGACCGAAGGACCGGACGCCCATGGCGTGCCCGCCGGCGCGCCTGTTCCGCCGCCCACGGGCACGAGACGATCGCGTCGAGTCGTACGCTCCCCGAGATGGAAGGGCGCACGGCGGCTTCACGTGTCGGACCAACTCACGACGTTTCTGCCGCGCAGACTCCTAGGCCGAGTTCGTCGAGACGGAAGTGCTGCCGCGCGTCGAGCAGCAATACGAGGTGACGCTGACCAAGGATCCCGACGGCCGCGCGACGATGGGCGGCAGTTCCGGCGGGTCGGCGGCGTTCATCATGGCCTGGTACCGCAACGACCTCTATCGTCGCGTGCTGGCCTATTCGATTACCGCCATCAACCAGCAGTGGCCGTGGAACCCCGAGACCCCCGGTGGCGCGTGGGACCTCCATCGCACGCTGATTCCCAACAGCCCCGTGAAGCCGATTCGTGTGTGGCTGGCGGTGGGCGACCGCGACCTGCTCAATCCCAACGTGATGCGCGACGACATGCACGACTGGGTACTCGCGAGCGAGCACATGGCGCGGGTCCTGGCCGCGAAGGGATATCACTACCAGTTCTCGTTCGTCCGCAACGCCGGCCACACCGATGGCGCGATGAAGAGGCAGACGCTGCCCCAGGCGCTCGAGTGGCTGTGGCAGGGGTATCCGCGGCAGAGTCCGGCGTTTGCTGTCAGCC
>JBBSLV010000561.1:0-2173 GCA_038233535.1 Tepidisphaerales bacterium
CAGCGCGAGAACAAGATTCACGCGCTGCGCACGCTGCGCCACAAGCTGGCGATGGAGATTCGGCGGGATGTTGACCCGCTGACGTTCCGCCCGCCGGGGTGGTTGACGGCGTACCCGGGGCTGCGCATTAACCCGAAGAACCCGCAGTACGCGAACGTCGTGGCGATCGTGCTCGACGTGCTCAAGGGTTCGCAGTGGAGCATGAGCAAAGCCGCCGCGATGCTCGGCACGACGACGAGCGCCCTGGCGCGGTTCCTGTTCGACGACCCGGCGCTGTGGACGCGGGTGAACGAGGTACGCGGGCAATTGGGGATGAAGCCGCTGGTGAAGAGAAGATGAGGGGGAAGGGGAAGGGGAAGAGGCAAGGGACCAGGGGCCAGGGGCCAGGAGTAGGACAGCCGTTTGCTTGCCCCTTTCCCCTTTCCCCTTCCCTCCTGCCGTTCATTGTACACTTGCGCCGATGGTTCCTGCCGTGCCGGGTCGTCATCGGATTGCTTCCGGGAAGCTCCCGCGGGCATTTTATGCGCGCGAGGCGGAACTGCTGGCGCACGATTTGATCGGGACGATCCTCGTGCACCGCGTGAACGGAATCGAGCGCCGCGCACGGATCGTGGAGACCGAGGCGTACGTCGGCTGCCACGACCTCGCCTGCCACGCAGCCAAGGGCAGGACGGGGCGGACGGAAGTAATGTTCGGCCAACCCGGGCACGCGTACGTCTACCTGATCTACGGCATCCATGACATGCTGAACATCGTCAGCGGCGCCGTCGGGGTGGCGCAGGCGGTGCTGATTCGGGCGGCTGAGCCGCTCGATGGGTGGGATGCGAATCTGACCGGCCCGGGCAACCTCGCGAAACGGCTGGGCATCACCCGGCGGAACAATGGCGTGGATCTGACGGGCGAGGCGCTGTTCCTCCTGGCAAGCGCAGAGGCGGCTCCCCCGCGCATCGAGCGCACGCGGCGCATCGGGGTGGACTACGCGAAGCAGTGGAAGGACGCGCCGCTGCGATTCATCGACGCGGACAGTCCGAAGGTGTCGCGACCGAAGTTTCGATGAACATTCGCGCCAAACGGCCGGCTTGGATGCTCGACAAGGCCTCCAACCCGCCCAAGGGGGAACTGGATCGCGCTGACCGCGCGCCGTAGCGGCTTCCCGCGTATCATCCGGGTCGATGACGAAAACGCCGTTGGCTGAGTCCGAGTTCGCGCGTTTGCTCGATGCGCTGCCCTGCGGGGCGGCGGTGGTGTCGCGCGACGGACGGATCGTGCTCGCCAACGAGCGGCTGTGCGTCATGTTGGGGCGGGCGCGGGCTGAGGTGATCGGCGCGTCCCTCGTGGCGATCTACGCGGATGACGCGGCCGCGCGCGAGCACGTCGCGCACGTGCTCGAGCACTTCGACGAGCCGCAGGAGGCGGAGTTTTACCTCCCGCTGCCCGACGGGGGGCGGCTGCCGGTGCTGTCGTCGGCCGGCGCGATCGCGGACGGGAACGGGGCGGTGGGAACATACCGGCTGGTCACGATGATCGACCTGTCGCGGCAGAAGCGCTCCGAGGCCGAGCTGCGCAGCCAGTACGAGATCGTCGCGGAGCTGGGCAACACGTTCCTCGGGCAGGCGGAAAACTTCAAGAACTATTCCGAGCTGCTGGAAGACCGCGTCGCCGAGCGGACGGTCGAGCTGCGCGAGGCGAACCTCGACGCGATCTATATGCTCGCCGTCGCCTGCGAAGCGAAGGACGAGGACACCGGCCGGCACGTCCGGCGCATCCGGGATTACGCCGAAGCCCTTGCGCGGGAGCTGGGGTTCGAGGCGCGCGACGCGGAGTCGATTGGATACTCCGCCGTGTTGCACGACGTCGGCAAGCTGCACGTGCCCGACCACATCCTTAAGAAACCGGGCCCGCTGACGGACCAAGAGCGGTTGATCGTGCAGGAGCACACGCTGGCGGGGGAGCGGATCCTGTCGGAGAAGCCGTTTTTCCGCAAAGCGAGGTTGATCGCCCGCGCCCACCACGAGAATTTCGACGGCAGCGGCTATCCGGACGGGATGTCGCGCGACGCCCTCCCGGTTGAAGCGCGGATCGTGCATCTGGCGGACGTGTTCGACGCTGATCGGTCTCACCCCGATTGGCCGGGCGACAATCGCCGTACTCGCGATCAATCAGCCGTCGCAGC
>JBBSLV010000562.1:0-2130 GCA_038233535.1 Tepidisphaerales bacterium
CCGCAGTTGGAATTGGACACGTTTAATGGATCGGCCTGGATCGGCATCGTGCCGTTCGTGATGAGCAACACCCGGCCGCGCTTTTCACCGGTCGCGATGCCGGACTTCCCGGAGCTGAACGTTCGCACGTACGTGACGCACCGCGGCAAGCCGGGCATCTACTTCTTCAGCCTTGACGCCGCGAGCCGCCTGCTCGTCCGGGGCGGGCGGACGTTCGCGTCGCTCCCGTACTACCACGCGACGATGCGCGCGACAGTCGACGAGCACGGCTGGACGCGCTACGCGAGCCGGCGCACGCACGCTAACGCCCCGCCGGCGCAGTGGGTGGCACGGTATCGACCCAACGGTACCGTCACATTCGCCCGGCCCGGCACGATCGAGCATGTTCTGACGGAGCGCTATTGCTTCTACTCCGTCACCCCCGCCGGCGACGCGCTGCGCTGCGATGTGCATCACGCTCCCTGGCCGCTGCAACCCGCGGAGGGGGAAACGGAAACCGACACGATGCTCGATCAAATCAACCTCATCCGCCCCGCTACGCCCCCGCTGCTGCACTTCGTCCATCGCCTCGACGTCCGCATTTGGTGGCCCGCGCCGGCCTCGTAGGGCAGGAGTCCTCCGAAAA
This sequence comes from Tepidisphaerales bacterium, assembly GCA_038233535.1. Taxonomy (GTDB): domain Bacteria; phylum Planctomycetota; class Phycisphaerae; order Tepidisphaerales; family Tepidisphaeraceae; genus DASYWJ01. The sequence goes on from JBBSLV010000562.1 coordinate 626, forward strand.
CGACGCGGCTCTTGCAACAGTTGATCCCGCCTTGCCTCCCCTCCCCCCCGCTCTTACGATTCGTCGCTCTTTTCCGCGTTACCCCGACACGAAGGACGAATCGATCATGGCCCTGCGCATTCTCGTTGCTGACAAGTTGGCCGAAGAGGGGCTGGAGTTTCTCAAGAGCACCGGCATCGAGTTCGACGTGAAGGTCGGGCTGAGCGAAGACGAGCTGGCCGCCGAGGTCGGGAAGTATGATGCGCTGATCGTCCGAAGCGGCGCCAAGGTGACGGCGAGGGTGCTTCAGCACCCGGGTCTTCTGAAAGCCATTGCCCGAGCCGGCGTGGGCGTCGACAATATCGACCTCGAAGCGTCCACCGCCAAGGGCATCCTCGTGCTCAACACCGCCGAGGCCTCCACCCTCTCCACCGCCGAGCACGCGCTGGCGCTGATGATGAGCCTCGCGCGCAAGATCCCGCAGGCGCACCAGGGGCTTAAGTCCGGCGCGCTGGAGTGGAAGAAGCGCAGCGTGTACCAGGGCACGCAGTTGGCGGGCAAGACGCTGGGCATCGTCGGCATGGGCCGCATCGGGCGCACCGTCGCCAGCCGCGCGGTGGCGATGGAGATGAACGTGCTGGGGTTCGACCCATACTTCTCCTCGCCCGCCGCGCTGGACGGCAAGGTGAAGATGGTTCGCGATTTCGACGAGTTCCTCTCGCAAATCGACGTCATCACCTTCCACGTCCCCGGCGGTGAACAGACGCGCCACCTTCTCAACCGCGAGCGCCTTTTCAACACCGCCCGGCCGAACCTGCTCGTCATCAACGATGCCCGCGGCGAAGTCGTCGACGAATTCGCGCTGGCCGATGCACTCAAGGAAAAGCGCATCGCCGGCGCCGCGATCGACGTGTTTCAGACCGAGCCGCCGCAGAAGGACCACCCGCTGTTCGGGCTGGACAACGTCGTGCTCACCCCGCACCTGGGCGCCAGCACCGACGAGGCGCAGGCGGCCGTGTCGGTCGATGCGGCCAAGGCGATCGTCGCGTACCTGACCAACGGCGAGATCCGCGGCGCCGTGAACGCCGGCGGGATCAAGCTCGATTTGCCTCCGGATGAGGCGCCGTTCGCGCTTCTCGCCAGCCGCATGGGCGCCCTTTTGGCCAGCCTCTGCGAAGGCGGCTACAAGACGATCACCCTGCGCGTGCACGGCCCGCGCACGCAGAAGCACGCGGGTACGTTCCTGCGGCTGGCGACGGTCGAGCTGCTCAAGCCGCACCTGGCGACGCCGGTGAACGTGATCAACGTCGAGCACCACGCCAGGCAGCGCGGGATCGAGCTGGCGCGAATCGAAGAGCCAAACCCCCCGCAGGGACTGGTGGGCGACCTCATCGAGCTGCGCGCCGACGGACCGGACGGGAGCGAGTGCCACCGCATCGTCGGCACGGTCTACGCCGACGCTTTGCCGCGCGTCGTGCGCATCGACGGGTACTCGATGGACATGATCCCCGAGGGCAACATGTGCA
>JBBSLV010000563.1:0-2123 GCA_038233535.1 Tepidisphaerales bacterium
CAGCGGCGAACGGCGCGAGCGTCATCAGCATGAGCTTCGGCGTGTACGCGCCCGGTGACGGATTCGGTCCGACGGGGTGGAACTTCGGCGTCATCGATCCGGCGATCACGAACGCCGTCAACGTCCGCGGTTGCGTCCTCGTCGCCGCCACTGGCAACGAGAACACCGGTGCCGTCAACCGCTACCCGGCGCGTAATCCGCTCGTCGTGGCCGTCGGCGGATCGGACCAGGCCGACAACCGCAAGACGCTGACGAGCGCGGATGGAGAATGCTGGGGCGCCAACTTTGGACCCGGCATGTCGGTCGTCGCGCCATGCATCCTCAACCCTACGACGGACGTCCGAGCCGGTGGCGGCTACAACACGAACAACGGCGGTCCAGTCACCGTCGCGTGCGTCAACTATCCGGTTGGGGGCGACGCGGCTGGTGACTATTTCTTCCAGTTCAACGGCACGTCATCCGCCACGCCGCACGTTGCGGGCCTAGCCGCGGCGATTCGCAGCCGCTACCCTGCGCTGACGAACCTCCAGGTGCGCGACCTCATCGAGCGGACCGCGCGCAAGGTGGGCGGCACATACGCGGACGCCGCGGGGTTTCCGAACGGTACCCGTACCGCACAGATGGGATACGGCCGGGTCGACATGTTCCGGGCACTCGACGCCGCCGATGCGTTCGTGCGGGATTGGCCCGGCGACAACGCCGTCGAGCCGTCTTCTCCGCCGGGCGGCAACTTCTGGACCTTTTCGGACATCGTCGTCCGGGGAAGCGACGACAGCGTCTTCAATCCGGGCGACCCGAGCCAGTCGAGCAACGTCGAACGGGGCCAGACGAACTACATCTACGTGCGCGTCACGAACAACGGCTCGGCCGACGCACGGAACGTCACCGTCGGCGTCCGGATCACGCCGTACGTCGGCCTGCAGTTCGTCTATCCGGCAGACTGGACGGCAACCGACGCCACGCACGTCAGCCCCACGCCGGTCACTGCGGCATTCCCGTCGATCGCGGCGGGCGCGTCAGCTATCGCGAAGTTCACGATCTCGTCGGCACAGGTCGCAACGCTCTGGGGCTGGATCTCGGGGATGAACTGGCATCCCTGCCTGCTCGCCGTGGCGACGGCGGACAACGACTATGCGTTCTCCACCGCGAACACCGGCGGGACGTCGCTCGTCGTGCGGCGCAACAACCTGGCCCAACGGAACCTGTCGGTCATCGACGTGGTGGCGGGCGCGGCCGTGACCTTCCCGTTCATCGCCGGCAACCGCGCGGACGAGCAGCGCTCGCTGGAGCTCGTCATCGATCGCCGGCGGCTCGACCCGGGCATCGCCCTCTGGCTCGTCCTCGACGACGACGGTCGGGCGTTCCCGGAGCTGGACCTCACGCACGCCGACGCGCGCGATGGTCGGGGCGACGACGGGATCGTCTTTCTCGAGCGCACGAAGGTGGAAGCAACGCTCGGTGGCTGCCGCGGCATCCTGACGCTCGCGAAGGGCTCGCGGTTCGATTGCGGGCACGGCCGGACGAGGCGCGACGCAGCGGTGCTCGACGGCGAGATCGCGATTCGCGATGGCCGCCCCGGAGTCGACGTTCGTGGTGAGCTGACGGTCCTTCGCATCGCGAAGGAGCCGGGCGAGCTCCTTCCGCTCGCGATGCGGCTGTTGGTGCCCGCCGAGGCCGCCACAGGAGCGAGCTACCAGATCAGTGTCGCGCAGCGCGACGAGCGCGAACAGATTGTCGGCGGCGCAACGGTGGTGTACCGCGTCGGGTGAGGAAGGGGCACGCGGCCCGCGTGACGATCGGAGATCTGGCCGATCAGCCTTGACGAGTTGCGGGCTAAGCTGGCAGGCTGTACTAAATGGAGGGAGCCTCTGTGGAAGTCGGATTGTTCGTGGTTGGCCTACTTTTGGCTCTTGTGGGGTTATATCTCTGTATTACGGGCGCGCCAGCGGTAGCGGGAGCCGGATTTTGGGACATAGTCGGTAAGCTGCCAGCGCGTTTCGCCGCCGGAGTCGTGTTGATCATTCTTGGCGGGGGGGTGTTGGGCGCGCAAATGGGCGGGGTTGCTGGCGCGCCTGGCGGTCCCGGGCCGCCGTCCCCCCGCCCCACCCCCACTCCACGTCCCA
>JBBSLV010000564.1:0-2086 GCA_038233535.1 Tepidisphaerales bacterium
CTTCCTGCTGACGCTCATCCCGCTGCTGAAATACGAGTGGCGGATCGAGGCGAAGCAGCAGATCGAGTTCGCCGTCAACCAACTGCCCGCCGACGCGCGGGACACGGTGAGCGGCTACATCGAGCCCAAGCTCGACCAACTTCTCTTTCAGTCGAAGGCCGGCATCCGCATCATCGGGCTGCTCGTCACCATCTGGGCGGCCAGCGGGGGGATGGCGGCGACCATGGCGGGACTGGACAAGTGCTACGACGTGCCGGAGACGCGCCCCATCTGGATCCATCGCCCGCTGGCGATCGGGCTGACGATCCTCGTCGGGTCGCTGATCCTCGTCGTGATCGTGCTGCTGCCGATCGGGACGGTGGTGACAAACCAGCTGACCGAGGGGACCGAGCGGTTGCTGCGCATGACGCCTTCGGCGAGGCCGTCAAGTGAGGATGCCGGGGCGACGCGCCCCGCCGACGTCTCCTCCACCGCCCCCGCCGCCACACAGGCGGCCTCGACCCGGCCGGCGCTGCTCTCCGGGCCCATCGTCGCGCCGCGCACGTTCCAGCTCTGGCTCGTCCTCTGGCAGATCGCGCGCTATGGGCTGGCCCTGCTGCTCCTGCTGGGCATCGTCGCCGTCATCTACCACTTCGGCCCGAACATCAAGCAGCGCTGGAAGTTCATGACGCCCGGCTCGGTGTTCACCGTCACTGTGTGGCTGCTGCTGGGCGTCGTGTTCCGCGTCTACGTCGACCGTTTCGGCAAGTACGGCGAAATGTACGGCGCAGTCGGCGGGGTGATCATCCTGCTGTTCTTCTTCTACCTCGACGCGCTCGTGCTGCTCGTGGGCGCGGAAATCAACAGCGAAGTCGACAGCCTCGCGCGGGAAATGACGGGCAAGAGCGAGCCGGCGCCGGAAGAGCTGCTCCATGCGGCAGGGGTGAAACCGCCAGCCGGTATCACTGACGCACCAGAGGGAGCGGAGAAAACTTAAAAAAGGAAAGCTTCCTGGAATTTTGATCTTTCTTTCCTCTGCGTCCTCTGCGCCTCGGCGGTGATTCGAGCATTCTTAGACATTCGAAGTTTTAAGGCTTCGGCGGGCGCTGGTCCGGGGGCAGGGCGCCGTAGACGTCTTCATAGCTGTGGAAGCCGTCCTTGATGACTGTCTCCATCATGTTGTCCTTCGTCGTGGCCGTAATCTGCTCGGCGATGGTGGGCACGTCGATCATGCCGTTGTTCACGCTCGCGTTGGCGATGACGGGTTGACCGTTGGCCATCCGCACCGCGACCTCGGCGGCGCGGTTGGCGAGCATCTTCAAGGGTTTGTAGACGGTCATCGCCTGCGTGCCGGCGACGATGCGCTGGCAGGCGACAAGCTCCGCGTCCTGGCCGGTCACGAGCACCTTGCCGGCGATTCTTTCCTCGCTCAGGGCCTGGATCGCCCCCCCGGCGGTGCCGTCGTTGCTGGCGAGGATCGCGTCAAACCCCGCCGGGTGCGCCGTCAGCGCCGCCTGCGCGATGCGCTTGCCGTTTTCCGGCTTCCAGTCCTCGGCCCAGTCCTCGTGGATCACCTGAATGTCGCCGCGGTCGATGTAGGGCTTGAGCACGTTGTCCTGGCCCTGCTTGAACTGGAAGGCGTTGTTGTCAGTCTTGCTGCCGTAGATGCGGACGATCCGCCCCTTGGGAAGCTTGTCGACGAGGTACTGGGCCTGAAGCTCCCCAACGCGAACGTTGTCGAAGCTGATGTAGAGGTCCAGTTCACTGTCGCGGATCAGCCGGTCGTAGGCGATGACGGGGATGTTCGCCTGTTTGGCCGCGCGCACGGCCGCGGCCATGGCGGTGCCGTTGTGCGGGACGATCACCAGCACGTCGACCCCACTGGTGATAAGTGCGTGCACGTCGCTCATCTGGCGGGTGTCGTCGCTGTTGGCCTCCGTCACCTTCACGTCGGCGCCGAGCGCATTGCAGCGGGCGACGAACAGATCCCGGTCGGCCTGCCAGCGCGCTTCTTTCAGCGTGTCGAGCGAAAGCCCGATGAGCGGCCGGTGTCGGCTCCCCACTCTCCCCGCCCCCGCTTTGCCGTCCCCCCCGCGGGCGATGACGA
>JBBSLV010000565.1:0-2085 GCA_038233535.1 Tepidisphaerales bacterium
CAAAAGCACGGCGCGTGACGATTTCGGCGCAGACACGTCGCGCGTGGGCCGGGCCGTCAAGTAGCTGACGAGCGTCGTCTCGATGTAAACGGGCGGTTTGTCCACGACGCTCGCTCACAGTTTGACGACCTTCACGAGATCCTTCACGTGCTCCACGCTGCTCTGGAACATCTTGCGCTCCTCGTCGTCGAGCTCGACCTCAATGACGCGCTCGACGCCGGCCGTGCCCAGGACGCAAGGCACGCCGACGAAGTACCCGCCGATGCCGTATTCCTTGTCGCAGTAGGCGGCGCAGGGGAGGATGCGCTTCTTGTCCTTGATGATGCTCTCGGCCATCTGCACGGTGGCGGCGGCGGGGGCGTAGTAGGCGCTGCCGGTCTTAAGCAGCTGCACGATCTCGGCGCCGCCATTGCGGGCGCGCTTGATGATCTCGTCCAGACGATCGGGCTTGACCAGCTGCGTGATCGGGATGCCGCCGGCGAACGTGTAGCGCTTGAGCGGGACCATGTCGTCCCCGTGCCCGCCCAGGAGCAACGCCTGCACGTCTTCGACGCTACACCCGACCTCGGCGGCGAGGAAGCTGCGGTAGCGGGCGGTGTCGAGCACCCCGGCCTGCCCGATCACACGCTTCGTCGGGAAGCCGGAAGCTTTCCACGCGACGTACACCATCGCGTCGAGCGGATTGCTCACGACGATCATCACCGTCTCGGGCGAATGTTTCGCCACGTTCTCCGCGACGCTCTTGACGATGTTCGTGTTCGTCGCGATCAGGTCGTCGCGGCTCATGCCCGGCTTGCGCGCGATGCCGGCGGTGACGATCACCACGTCGCTGTCGGCGGTGGGTTCGTACGTCGTGGCGCCGGTGATCTTGCAGTCGTAACCCTCGACCGGCGAGGCCTCGTACAGGTCCAGCGCCTTCCCCTGGGGCATCCCTTCGGCCTGCGGGATGTCAACGAGGACGATATCGCCAAGCTCCTTGGAGGCGGCCCAGTGGGCGCAGGTTGCGCCGACGTTGCCGGCGCCGATGATGCTGATTTTTGCACGTCGCATGATGGTCCTTTCGCGGGGATGATGCTCTTGCCGTTTTTGGGAGGGGCGATTATCGGCAACGGGGGCGGCATTTCAAATCGCGATCGCGCGTTGCATTCCGAATGGCGGGAATGGACGATAGATCAGCAGGAGAACCCTCGCCATGCTCACCCTCCTCATCGCCCTCGCCGTCGGACAGGAAAACCTTCGCGTCCCGCTCACGCCGATCGTCGCCGGCCGGCCGGTGATCGTGCATCTGGTCAGCCGCGACCATGTCGTGAGCGTCATGACGGGCCCGGACGGGCCGCTGTACTCGGCGAAGACGAAGGACGGCGTGATGGTGGCTTCGGGGTTGACGCTGCAACAGCTGCGCGATGAACACCCTGCGGTCTACCGGCGACTGCACCCGGCCATCAGCGCCGACGCGAGCGCCAGACGCGATTAGTTCAATGTCCCCCACATCCCCATCCGAGTGTGCCCCGTGTCCCCGCCCCCCTATTGCCCCGCGCGCGGGTCGCTGACATTGCCGTTGGCTTCGTTCCGTCACCGGCGAATCACCCGCCGGACCCAAAAACCCTCGCCCCGCGCCAGGGCGGGGGTTTTTGGTCGATTTCGATTGGCTTCGATTGGGTTCGTTCCGTCGCGGCGATTGAAATCGAATGCGCCGACGGCTGCGAGCCGGCGCATCGCGCTCCACCCGTGCGCGAGCTTGCAGCCGTGCGGCGGAAGCCCGCGGGCCCCCGACCGCATCGCGCATCCTCGCGCATCCCCCGTCTTCGGTTGCCAAAGAACCCGCGCATGCCTCTCCCTTCCCGGAGCGCGCCTATTGCTCCCTCCGAGTCGTGCGCATTTCCGATCACGATCGCGCACGACCAAATCGGAATCGCCCGAAAAGCCCCCCAAAAAAGACGCAAAAGAATCTTCGTCCGCGGGAGATTGCCATAAGTCCTTTTGCGCGCCTCTGGCCGCCGTGAAACCAGTGACGAACATCCCGCGGAATTATTTTCTTGCCTCCGCGCGCCGCGCACGACATGATCCGCCCCGTCGCACCCCCGC
>JBBSLV010000566.1:0-2082 GCA_038233535.1 Tepidisphaerales bacterium
CCGCTGCGCTACGCCCCGGGGCGTAGCGCAGCGGAGTCAGGGGAATCCCGTCCGTCATTCAGGGAGCGCCGCAACCGGCGCCAGCGCGTCCTTCCCCGTTTCTCGCGACGCCGTCATCCGCTCCCGATACGCCCGTGCCGTCCCCACCGAATAGATCAACAGCGCGAGCCAGATGCACCCGAAGCAGATCGCGTGGACGGTCGTGAACGGCTCATCGTAAAGCAGCACCGCGAGCAGAAGCTGGCAGGTCGGTCCGACATATTGGAGGAACCCCAGCGTCGTCAGCCGCAGCCGCCGGGCAGCGGCGGCGAAGGCGAGCAGCGGGAGTGCCGTCACCACGCCGGCGAGCATCAGCAGAGGGTGGGTGCGCAGCAGCGCATCGTTGCCGCTCGCGCTCGCGTCGTGTGAAAGCTGCCAGATCACGATCACCAGCCCGACCGGCAGTAGAAGCGACGTCTCGATCATCAACCCCGCCACCGGCGCCACCGGCGCGAGCTTTCGGAGCAGCCCGTAAACTCCGAACGACAGCGCCATCGACAGCGCCAGCCAGGGAACCTCGCGTTGCCACACCGTCAGCACCGCCACCCCGACCCCCGCGACGGCGATCGCCATACCCTGCGTCAAGCGAAGCCGCTCTTTGAGGAAGATCATCGCCAGCGCGACGGTCAGCAGCGGGTTGATGAAATACCCCAGGCTCGCCTGGAGCACGCGGTCGGTCGAGATGGCATAGATGAATGCCAGCCAGTTAGCCGCCACGGCAATCGTCGAGCCGGCGAGGATCAGCATCGTCCGCCGTGAACGTCCGGCGGTCCACAGTTCCCGCCACCCATTCTGGATGGCGATGATGACGGCGAGAAACACGACCGACCACACCACCCGATGTGCCAGCACCGCGACCGGCGGCACGTGCGCCACGAGCTTGAAGTACATCGGGGCGAACCCCCACCAGAGGTACGCACAAAGCCCGTAGAGCAACCCGGCGCGGGCGGAGCGGAATGAATCGTCGTGTGCGCGCAAGGCGGAGACGGTATCCGCGCGGCGCAGGGGAGCAAGGGTCGTCCACGCAACCGTGCAAACCAAATCCGTCCCCGCTCCACAAGAGCCGCGCCCGTGCTACCGCGCCGCCGACGCTCTATAATCTCCTCCGATGTCCCATCCCCGCGACCTGCCCATTCGTCCGCGCCGCCTCCGCCAGCAGCCGCAGCTGCGCGCGATGTTGCAGACCGTCCAGCTCCGCCGCAGCGACGTGATCGTGCCGATCTTCGTCCGCGAAGGGACGAACATCCGGCAGGAAGTCGGTTCCATGCCCGGCGTGTTCCAGATGTCGGTTGACGTGGCGCTTCCCTGGCTCGCCAAACGCGCGGAGGAAGGATTCCTGTCGTACCTCGTCTTCGGCGTCATCGACCGCGCGAAGAAGGACGCGATGGGCAAGGCCGCACTGGATGAGAACAACGTCGTCTGCCAACTGCTTCGCCAGGCGAAGAAGCAGAAGCTTCCGATGGCGGGCATCACCGATTTGTGCTTCTGCGAGTACACCAGCCACGGCCACTGCGGGCCGCTGACGGACGACACGGACGAAAAAGGGACGGTGAAGAACGACGAGACCGTCGAGCGCCTCGTGCAACAGGCGGTGAACCACGCGAGGGCCGGCGCTGCCGTCATCGCACCGAGCGGGATGATGGACGGGACCGTTGGCGCGCTGCGTGAGGGGATCGACGGCGCAGGGTTCACCGACGTCTCGATCCTGTCGTATGCCGTGAAATATGCCAGCGCGTTTTATGGTCCGTTCCGCGACGCCGCCGACAGCGCTCCGGAATTCGGCGACCGCAGGGGATATCAAATGGACCCGGCCCGCGGCATCGACGAAGCGCTCCGCGAAGCACGGCTCGACGTCGAGCAGGGCGCCGACATGGTGATGGTGAAACCGGCAGGCCCATACCTGGACATCGTCTCAGCCGTGCGGCGCACGGTTGACGTCCCGCTCGTCGCGTACCAAGTGAGCGGCGAATACGCGATGCTCGAAGCCGCCGCGAAAAACGGGTGGCTCGATCACGACCGCGCGGTGCTCGAATCGCTGCTGGC
>JBBSLV010000567.1:0-2068 GCA_038233535.1 Tepidisphaerales bacterium
CCGGCGTCGTCACGCCGCGCGGGGAGGGGCTGACGAACACCAAGCTGACGACGGGCGAAGTCGAGGTGCGGGTGAAGTCGCTGGAAGTGCTGAGCAGCTCCCCCCATCCCCCGTTCGTGCCGGATGAGGCCGAGTCGGTGAACGACGTGAAGCGGCTGAACTACCGCTATCTCGACCTGCGCCGCCCGGCGATGACCCAGACGCTTCGCACGCGCCACCGCGTGGCCAAGATCATGCGCGATCAGCTGAGCGAGGCGGGTTTCTGGGAAATCGAAACGCCCTTCCTCACCAAGAGCACGCCCGAGGGCAGCCGCGACTTCATCGTCCCGGCGCGGCTCGTGCCGGGCAGCTTCTACGCGCTGCCGCAGTCGCCGCAACTGTTCAAGCAGATTCTCATGGTGGGCGGCGTCGACAAGTACATGCAGATCGTCCGCTGTTTCCGCGATGAAGACCCCCGCGCCGACCGGCAAGCGGAATTTACGCAGCTCGACGTGGAGATGAGCTTCATCGACCGCGAGAACGTCATCGCGGTGACGGAAGGTCTGTTGCGCCGGATCTGGAAGGAGATCCTCGACGTCGAGATTCCCAGTCCCATCCCGCACATGGAGTACGACGAGGCCGTCAACCGCTACGGCTCCGATCGTCCCGACCTGCGCTTCGGGATGGAGCTGCACGACATCACCGACCTGGCCCACACCACCGACTTCGGCGTGTTCAAGAACGCCCCGATGGTCAAGGCGATCGTCGTCCCCGGCGGGGGCAAGATGACGCGCAAGGAAACCGACGCCCTCGCGGAGTGGTCCAAAGGTTTCGGCGCCAAGGGGCTGGCCGTCACCAAGGTCATCACGTCCGCCAACCGGGAGCCCAGCGGCTCCGCCGCGGGCCTTTCCTTCGACACCGGCGTCGCGAAGTTCCTTCAACCCATCGCCGCGCAGCTGATCGAGCGCACCGGCGCAAGAGAAGGCGACCTCCTCGCCTTCGCCGCGGACAAGCCTTCCGTCGTCCACAAAGTCCTTGGCGAACTGCGCCTCAAGCTCGCCCGCGACCTCCAGCTCCAACCCTCGACTGAGTGGGCCTGGGTATGGATTGTCAACTTCCCCCTGCTCGATCACGACGAGGCTGAGAACAAGTGGAACGCCGTACATCACCCGTTCACGTCCCCACTCGACGAGGACATGGACAAGCTCGCGCAGCGCGACCCGGCGGTACTGTCGACGCTCAAGAGCAAGGCATACGACATCGTCCTCAACGGCTCCGAGCTGGGCGGCGGGTCGATCCGTATTCACCGGATGGACGTGCAGCAGCAGATGTTCTCGATCCTCGGCGTCGACGAGGCCCAGCAGAAGTCCCGCTTCGGTTTCCTGCTCGAAGCCCTCACCTACGGCGCCCCTCCGCATGGCGGAATCGCGCTGGGTTTGGACCGCGTCGTCATGCTGCTGCGCAACACGACGAACATCCGCGACGTGATCGCCTTCCCCAAGACCCAGAGCGGCGCCGACCTGATGTGCGGCTCGCCCAGCGCGCTGGACGAGAAGCAGCTCAAGGAAGCGAACGTTCGCATCTCCCTGCCGCCGCCGAAGGCGTAGGGCTCCATATTGATCCGCAGATGCACGCAGATGTGGAAGCATCTTGCTTTATCCGCGTTCATCGGCGGCCGCGCTCGACGGCGAATCATCGACCATAAGCGCGGCGGATGTTGAGCGTGCCAAAGGCGTCAACAATCGGAACCAGGTGTGGTGCCCGCGATGCAATCTTGGCCCGCACCCGTCGTCGGTAGCAGCGTAACGTCTGGTCCGAGCCGAGTTGATGCTCCGCGGCTTCCAGTCGCTGCTGTGGAGTCAGCCGTAGATTCTGCCGCAGTTGGAAGTGAAGTGCATCGCTCTCGCGTTTCTCACACCACTTCGGAAGGACGACGCTCCTGAAACGCCACTTGTTCATGATCCTGAGTATACAGGGCTTCCGCATTTGATGTTCGGCGCACGTTAGGTATTGCGCGATTGGCCCTCCGGGGATAGGTTCTCACATCGGTCGCGAAGCTTCGCAGCAAAATCAACCTTGTCCCACAGAA
>JBBSLV010000568.1:0-2061 GCA_038233535.1 Tepidisphaerales bacterium
GCCCGCGCCGCCGGCGCGGACTGGGCCGAGGCGGTGACGCTGGCGAACGTGGCGGCGGGGCTGGAAGTCGAGCGCTTCGGCGCCGTGCCGATTCGCCCGGACGAAATCGTGCAGGAATTGCTCGCCGAGGCCCGCCTGCACCTGGGCAAGCAGCGCACCGCCGAGCAGATCGTGCCCGAGCTGGCGCGTCACCGCGCCGCGGGCAAACGCATCGTGTTCACCAACGGGTGCTTTGACCTGATCCACCTCGGCCACGTCACGTACTTCAAATTCGCCAAATCCCAGGGTGACATCCTCGTCGTCGGGGTGAACACCGACAACGGCATCCGCCGGTTGAAGGGGATCAAGCGCCCGATCATCAACGAGAACGACCGAATCGGGGTGCTCGAGGAGCTGGAGAGCATCGACTACCTCGTCCGCTTCGACGAGGACACGCCGATTGAACTGATCAGGCAGGTGCGGCCCGATGTGCTCGTCAAAGGCGCGGACTATGCCAAGGAGCAGGTCGTGGGCTGGGATGTCGTCGAGTCCTGCGGCGGGCGCGTCGCGCTCGCGCCGCTCGTCGACGGCCGCAGCACGTCGGCGGTCATTCAGCGGATTCTGGAAGCATACAGGTAGGAAAGAAGCAGGAACCAAAGGGGGCCTGCTGGGTCTCGATGCCTACAAACGTCAAGCTACGACGGCCACATATTCGGAATAATTTAACCCATTTCGACACGTATGATCGGACGTTGGACGAACTGCGGTGCATTATGTATCAAATGGGAAGTGTGGGGACTTTGGACCGCGTTGTTGATCTGCACCCGGGTTTCGCACCGCTCGCCGCAATATGGCAAACCAGCTTCGAATCCGCATTAATTGGCCGCGGCTGCTCGAAAGCATGTCGAAGCAGGAAGGCCGGGACATGACGCGGGTTGAAGTGGAGCAGTGGCTCGTCGATGCCGGCTTCGTGCGCGAAGGGGATGAGGATTGGCTCGTGAGCGAACCGGACCTGGGGCAGCTCGATCCGTCGGAAGTCCTCTCGGTCCAGGACGTGTAGTTTCGCTGTGCGCGGCGCGGGGTACAATGGAAACAATGAAGTTGCCGGTGCTCGATAAAACCTCCCACGAAGCCCCTTGGTATGAAGAGGGGTTGAAGTTCACCTGCTCCCAGTGCGGCAACTGCTGCACCGGCGGGCCGGGGTATGTGTGGATCACCGGGGGCGAGATCGCTCTGCTGGCCGAGCATCTGAAGATGACGAGCGAGGACGTCGTCGAGCAATACTGCCGCAAGATCGACGGGAAGTTCAGCCTCAAGGAGCATCGCACGCCTGCGGGACTGTACGACTGCGTGTTCCTGAAGGAGACCAAGGTCGCGGGCCGCGGTGGAAGCGCGGGGAACGATGCCGTCGGGCATACGATCCGGGCGTGCACGGTTTATCCCGTTCGGCCGCTGCAATGCCGCACCTGGCCGTTCTGGCCGGAGAACCTGGCGAGCGAGCGGGCGTGGGACCATTCGGCCAAGCGCTGCCACGGGATGAACGCGCCCGGGCGGACGTTCTCGATCAACCAGATCCATTCGATCCGCGATGCCGCGGAGTGGCCCAAGCGCCCGCCGACGTCGAAAACGCCTGAGCAAGTGAGGGAAACCGCATCATGATGTACGAGACTTTGGAGAAGCGTCGGCTGTTGGCCGTTGCGCCGTGGTCGATCAGCGTGAATTTTCAGACGCCCCAGGCCCCGTCCGTGCCCGAGGGCTACCGCTCCGACTTTGGCGCCACCTATGGCCGCCGCGCCAACGGCGCGACCTACGGGTTCTCCTCCGACATGACCAGCGACGCGATCAACCGCGACGATGCCCGCTCGCCGGACGAGCGCTACGACACGTTCAATTATCTCCGCGACGGACAGACCTGGCAGGTGAACGTTCACGAGCCGGGCACGTACCGCGTGCGCGTCGTCGCGGGCGACCCGACGGTCTTCAACAGCGCGATCCGCATCAGCGCCGAGCACGTGATCGTGACCGAAGGCACGACGACGTCGGAGCTGCGCTGGTTCGACGGCACGACGACGGTCAGCGTCA
>JBBSLV010000569.1:0-2053 GCA_038233535.1 Tepidisphaerales bacterium
GGAGCCGATGCACCCGCTCGATGAGGCCGAAGCGTTCGCGAAGCTCGCCCGCGATGAGGCGAAGGGCGCGGAGGCGATCGCCGCCGAATTCGGCGTGAGTGAGCACTACGTCCGTCAACGGATGAAGCTCGCCACGTTGACCGGCGTGGTCAAAATCGCGTTTCGCGCGGCAGAGCTCGACACCGCCACCGCCGAGGCGTTCGCCACCGTGCCGGCGGACCGGCAACTGGAGGTGTGGCAGGAGGTCAACGGGAAGCCGCAGCACGCCCACCACGTCCGCAACGTGATCGCCAACACCTGGATCGAAGCGGACCACGCCCTGTTCGACCTCTCGACGCTGCCCGAGTCCGCCGTCAGCCGCGATCTCTTCAACGACCGCGTGTTGGTTGAGCGCAAAGCGTTCCTCGACGCTCAGGCCGACGCGCTGATCGCCGAACGGCAGCAACTCACCGAAGACGGGTGGAACGAGGTGGTGTTATCGCCACAGGCCCAGGTGCAAGACCGTCTCTGGTCGATGGTCACGGCCGAACCGCAGTTCGACGAGCAGACCAACCGCAAGCTCGCCGCCATTCAGAAGCGCCGCGAGAAGATCGAGGCGAAGTTCGAAGATCTCGACGAGAACGACGAGGATCGCGCCGAAGCGTTCGGCCGGAAGTTCGACGAACTCGACCGCGCCGAACGCGCCGCGACCGATGCGGCCGACGTCTCCTATGCCGAGGCGACCAAGGCGCACGGCACCGCCTTCCTGATCCTCGACCCCGACGGGCGGGTGCGTCGCGAGTTTCGCTTGTCGCGGAAGCGATTCGAGACGACCCAAGCCGGCGGCCACGCCGAATCCGCCAACGATGGGCCGATCCCACAGCCGGCGATGCCGACGAGCGACGACCTGTGCGAACGTCAGAGGGGCACGACGTTCACGCACGAAGCGCTGGCCGTCCGCGAGGCGTTGCTGGGCGACGAGCTGGCGCTCAAACGGGTGTTGGTGCTCGCACTGCACGACAAAGTTCGCGGCGACGCATTGTCAATCCGCCGCGAGGCGAACGGCACCGACCTGCACGCGGACCATGCCGAGGGGTTCGCGTCGACAGCGCTCAACGCTATCCGCGAGCGTCGGGCCAAGATCGACCCGCTGCTGGACGGTTACTCGTTCGACGAGCGCGAAGCTTATGGGAAGCTGCGCGACCTGACGGCTGACATGCTCGACGAGCTCGTCCGACTGCTCACGGTCGAGTGCGTGACCGCGCACCTGGTCCGCGTGACGCCGCTGGTGCGGACGCTGGCGAGCGAGTTGGGTGTGAACGTCCGCCGTCACTGGCGCCCGGACGCGACGTGGCTCATCGGGTATCGCAAGTGCCAGCTTGCGCACCTCCTCAGAGAGCTTCGCGGGCCCGTCTACGGCCCTGCCGCCGAGAAACGCAAGAAGTCGGAGCTGGTGGATGCCCTGGCGAAGCTCTTTGCCGATGCCGCCGACGGTCGGCTCGACGACGCCACCGCGAAAGCGAACGAATGGCTGCCGTCGAACCTCCGGGAGCCAGTGACGCCGCAGGACGCGGCCGACCACACCGAAGCGTAGCCGGCAAATCACTACAACTGATCGCTTGAGACGCCGGGCCGGTCATTGCGACCGGTTCGGCGTGTTTCCCGCAAAGTGAGTCAGCAGGCACTGGGCGGCATGTCACGGGAACTCATCCGTAACATCTCACGTAGCCACCTCACTCACTGCCCGACTTCTACACCCGACGCATACCGGCACGGCAAATTACCCGCAGCTTGCCACGATATGACCATCGCGGGCACGGC
Source organism: Tepidisphaerales bacterium (assembly GCA_038233535.1). Taxonomy (GTDB): domain Bacteria; phylum Planctomycetota; class Phycisphaerae; order Tepidisphaerales; family Tepidisphaeraceae; genus DASYWJ01. Next base: position 1,801 of record JBBSLV010000569.1, read on the forward strand.
TGATAACTGAATCCGCCGACCGCGATACATTTGGCGCTTTAGTCTTGCCGTGCTGTTCTTGCATGAACGCCGAGCGCACGGAGTCGTCCGCTTGGCAACACCTGGACGGCACACCGGCGCACGAGGCCGTGGGGACGTCCGTGGGCCATGCCGCTCCATCAATAGCGTTAGTCACCGGCGCAGGCGGCTTCATCGGCGCGCACCTGGTCCGGGCACTGCTGGCGGCCGGGTGGCGCGTGGTGGCGCTCGATGA
>JBBSLV010000570.1:0-2047 GCA_038233535.1 Tepidisphaerales bacterium
ACGTCCTCACCCGGCCGCTCGAGTGGATGTCGGATGCCAAGTACAAGGTCAAGAACTTGTTCGAGCTGAAGGCCGGCCGGCACGTCGTGTTCCGCGGTAATCGCCTCGAGAACCACTGGGCGGGCGCCCAGCCGGGGCCGTCTGTTGTCTTCACACCGAAGCACGGCATGCGGGTGACCGATGTGCTGTTCGAAAACAACGTGATCCGGAACACGGGCACGGGATTGAACATGTACGGTTACGACTACCAGTATCCGTACGACACGTCGCTCGGTCCGCAGCTTCAGGGCGTCACGCTTCGGAACAACCTGTTCGTGTTCAACCGGCAGACATTCGGCGGAAACGGGCGCTTCATTCTATCGGGCGCGGGTGTGACGAGCGTCGTGATCGAGCGGAACACGGTCATCTCGACGGGGACGTCCGCACCCAACGCTGCGATCTATGGCTACGGCATCGAGGGTGTGCAAAACTGGACGATCACGGACAACATCATCTTCCACGGCACTTACGGCGTGTTCTGCGACCAGGCCGCGTATGGCAATGCGACCCTGACGGCGTGGTTCCAAAACCCGATTTTCTCCGGAAACGTGCTGTACGATGCGAGGGCGTCGCTGTATCCCGCAGGCAACGCATATCCCACGTGGCTGGCGCTCTCGACCGAGTTCGTGGACGCGGCGAACGGCAATTACGCGCTCAGGGACGGGAGCGTGTATCAAGGGCGGGGTGCGAACTTGACACTCCTGCCGGGCGGCGGTCGTTAAGACGCAGCGCCTGGGCCGGACCCTTTCGGTGGCGGCTAATCGAAGCAGCTCGATGCCCCGGGGGGACGGGTGCGGCGTACCTTCTCGTGCTCGCGCGCTACAGGCAATTACGGCCGCCTCACTTGAACCAGGTTTCTTCCGCCCTCCTGTGCGGTCCTCCGGCGCGAACAGCGGAGGAACCGAATCGGAAAGGTTTCCGCTCGCGCACGGGCGGGCCGTGGGTCAGACAGAGCGTGCACCAGGTGGGTCGCGTCGCCTGACTGGCGTCGGCATCAGGCGACCGACCGGCACCTTGACGACACGGGCCACGGACCGACCGCCGCGCCGACGTTCATCGCGCGAAGCCGGGCGTGTGCCTTGATGGGGAAAAAGGGCCCAAACGAGAGAGCGCGTCCCTGACCCATTCGCCGCGCGACGGCGAGATCGCCGAAGGACTCCGTCTGGCCCCTGAACTGCAGCCGGGCTCGGCTGGCCCCTTCCCCTCCGAGGGTGGCTGCGACTTGTGCCTGGCGCTTATCGAGAAGCGCCCCTACCACAAAGTCAACAGCGACACGCGCGTCTTGCTGGGCGCGCCCCCGATACCCAGAGTGGGCACCGCGGTGGCCGGGCTGTGAGTGTGCCAGATCGTCTCGCGCCGATGGACACGCGCTCAGGCAGCTCCTTGCGGAGCGGTGCGGGGTCCCGCGCGCTGTCCTTCCGGCGCAGCGGATCGCCGCCATCCACCACGATCCAGAGGTAGCGCCGCGCGCGGTGCCTGCGGCGGCGCGCCGCACGAAACCCTTATTGGCCACGCACGTTGCGGGGGCGGGATTCCGCGCTATATTCTGCTTCGATGAACGATGTACCTGCCGGCCCCCGGCGACGATCCGGATCCGCCCGACTACGCCGCCGACATCGTGAAGACGCTGCGCGAGCCGCTTGTCGTGCTCGACGGGCAGTTGCGCGTCAAGGCGGCCAGCCCCGCGTTTACCGGGTGTTCGACGTTGCGCCCGACAAGACTCTTGGCCGGCTCGTTCACGAGCTCGGTGACGGGCTGTGGGACATCCCTATGCTGCGGGAAAAGCTCGACGACCTGCTGCGCAACGGCGAGGCGTCGTTCGATGATTTCTTGGTCGATCATCACTTCCCCGGCGTGGGGCAGCGCACGATGCTGCTCAACGCCCGGCGACTTCCGCCGCTCGGCGAGACGCGGCTGCTCCTGCTGGCGATCGACGACATCACCGCCCGGCGGCGGGTCGAGCGCCGCCTCGCCGAACAGGCCCGCCTGCTGGACTTGAGCAACGACG
>JBBSLV010000571.1:0-2047 GCA_038233535.1 Tepidisphaerales bacterium
AACGCAGAGGTCGCAGAGGCAAGGATTTTGGCGAATGATGTCCGACGTGACAGGAATGATTTCCAACGTAACACGGGCGTCTCGCCCGTGCGAGCGATGTCAGCACGGGCAGGATGCCCGTGTTACGCCTGCGCATTCTTTATGTGAGTTTCGCGTTCCCTACGTTCTCGGCGTTCGGCGGTGCAGCGCATTTCCTTGAGGCTTAGATCGAGCTCGCCGTCCAGCGCAGGACCGGCTTTCGCGCGGCGCCGACTTCATCGAGTCGGCGCACCGGCGCTTCGACCGGCGCACCCTTCAGCGGGCCGATGTCCTTCTCGCTCTGCTCGGCGATCTTCAGCAGCACGTCGCAGAACCGGTCCAGCGTCGCTTTGCTCTCGGTTTCGGTGGGTTCGATCATGAGGCAGTCGTGGACCGGCCAGTGTACGGTGGGCGGATGAATGCCGCTGTCGATGAGTGACTTGGCCATGTCCATGATGGTCACGCCGCGGTCGATGATGGCGCGGGGGACGGTGATGAACTCGTGGGCGCACGGGTTCGTCGCCATCGGCTCGCCCGGCTTGGGGCCGTAGGGGAGCGGGTAGACGTCCTTGATCCGCTGGGCGATGTAGTTGGCGGCGAGGATCGCGTTTTCGCTGACGTTGCGAAGACCGTCGGGGCCGCAGGCGCGGATGTAGGTGTAGGCGCGGACGAGGACGTTGAATTGGCCGGAAAAGCTGCGGACCTTGCCGATGGATTTGGGCCGGTCGGCGTCGTGCTGCCAGGCGTAAGAGTAGGACTGAGGACTGAGGACTGAGGACTGAGTGGAGGAGCCGCTTCCTGACTCAGTCCTGAGTCCTGAGTCCTGAGTCCTTAATTGAATCACCTGCGGCACCGGCAGGTAAGGCGCCAGCTCCTTCCGTACCGCGATCGGGCCCGCGCCCGGGCCGCCGCAGCCGTGGGGGGTGCTGAAGGTCTTGTGCGTGTTGTAGTGCATGACGTCGACGCCGAAGTCCCCGGGGCGGGTGATGCCCAGGATCGCGTTCATGTTCGCGCCGTCGAGGTACAAAAACGCGCCGGCGTCGTGAATCATCTTCGCCATCTCGACGATGTGCGCGTCGAACTTCCCAACCGTGTTCGGGTTCGTCACCATCACGGCGGCGACGTCGTCGTTCAAGTGCCGCTTGAGGTCGTCCAGGTCCGTCAGTCCGTCCGGGCGCGATTTGACGTTGACGACCCCCGCGCCGCACATCGCGCAGCTGGCGGGGTTCGTGCCATGGGCGGTGTCGGGGGCGAGGACGATGCGGCGGTTGGGTTGGCCGTGGTCTTTGAAGTAAGCGCGAATGACCTTCAGCGCGGTCCATTCCCCGTGCGCGCCGGCGCAGGGCTGGAGCGAGACTTCATCAAGCCCGGCGATCTCCGCGAGGATGATCCGCAGGTGGTAAAGCAACTCGAGCGCCCCCTGCGCGTCGTCCTCGTCGGCCAGCGGGTGCAGGTTCGCGAAGCCGGGGAGCGCCGCGGCCCACTCGTTCACCTTGGGGTTGTACTTCATCGTGCACGAGCCGAGGGGATAGAAGTTCGCGTCAACGGAGAAGTTGCGGTGCGAGAGGTGGGTGTAGTGGCGCACAAGCTCGAGCTGCCCGAGCTCGGGCAGCCCGGATTCGGTAAACGAACCCAGCGCCGGATCAAGCTCGGCGTGCGGGACGTCCGACTGCGGCAGGTCGACGGCGCGCGCGCCGGGGGTGGAAATTTCGAAGAGGAGCTTTTCGCCAGTCATCGCGCTCATGCTCTAAAAAGGGATTGGCTCACTTTACTTCGCCAACTCAGCATCGACGACCGCAGACGCGTCGTTACCGGATTCCTTCCAACCGTTGCTGCTGAGCACCTCGACGAGCCGGTCGATCTCCTCGCGGGTGCGTTTTTCCGTCACGGCGATCAGCAGGCAATCCGCCAGATCGGGATAATCGCGGCCCACCGCGTAACCGGCGGCAATCCCGGCGCTGCTCGCCTCGCGGAGGGCTTCTTCGACCGGCCGGTTCAGCTTCACGAGCAACTCGTTGAAGTATGGCTG
>JBBSLV010000572.1:0-2014 GCA_038233535.1 Tepidisphaerales bacterium
GGGCGGCCTGCCCCTCGATGTTGGACGGGTCGCCGCTTTTCACTTCGGCGGCCATCACCAGCAGCCGCTTGCGCGCGGGGTGTGTTTCGTTAAGGTTGGCCGCCTGCCCGCGCACCTTGTGGCGGATGATCTGTTTCCACAAGCGCTTGCGCAGCGGCAGCGGCGCGGCCGCCTGCAGGCGCATCCGCCGCGCGGTCAGCTCGTTGTTCTCCATGGGAAGGAGCATGCCGGCGGGCAGGTGGTTGGCTCCGCAGAAGACGATCACCGCGCCGTGGTGCAGCAGGCGGAGGAACACCGAGTGCGTGAAGGTGGTGGCGACGTGATCGATCAGCAGGACGCCGACGTCCTCGCAGGGCACGCGGCCGATCTCCTCGCGGTCGCGCGAGAGGACGAGCTGGTCGTTCTCGATCGCGAGGAACGTCGGGCCGGTCGAGATGTCGAGGGTGCGCTTGATCATTGGCCATCCCCCGCGCGCTTTAGTCGGTCGCCCAGCGGACCCGCCCCAGCGGATCGACGGTGACCTTGCCTGATGTTGGACGCCCATCGCTTCTCGGCTCCATGACCAATGCGTCCAGCAGTGTGTTGGGTGTGAAACTGATCTTGCGCTTCTCACGGCGGGCATCCGTGGCGAGGAAGAAGGTCATCTGGTGCGTGGTTGATGCGGCTGTGTTGTAGATCAGGATCACAGGCACTTCTCGGCCCTTCAGCTTTGCGCGTACGAGTTCGCCGCCGGACAGCGACATCACGAACCGCGCATCCGGGCGGTCGGGATGGGTGCGGCGGATGACCGGGTGCGAGTCCGCCGCGCGGCGCTGCGCTTCGGCCTTGAGCAACCCCTCGTCCATCAACCGCGCCCGTTCCTTCAACTGTGCCTTGATCCTGCCTTTGGCGTCCAGCATGGAGACGAATTCCGCGCCACGGACGGTTTTGGCCTTGCCCCGTTTGTCGGTCTCGTCCCATTCAAAGATGCACAGGTGGTGCGTGGAGCCGGGCTTCACCCACGCCTCATCCGGCCGGCCCGCTCGAAGCGGGCGGATCGTCAACTCGCTGCGCAGCACCCGGACCTTGCGGATCGGGACGCCCGACGGCATCGCCAGCCCCTTCATGGCCTCCTGCATTTTCTTGGGCGGCACCTTTTCCGCCTTGCGACCGGACTTGATGCCATGTTCGGCAAGTCGCTTGAGGACGATCGTCCTGATCGCTTCGTCGCGAATGTTCTCGACCTCGTTCATCGTCAGCGATTCCACGGGCTTGCGCACGACGAACTGACCTGGGACTGGCTGCCCTTTCTGATCGTCCGATGAGGGAGCCCGGACCGGCCCGTAGTTCGTCTCTTCGTGCAAGGCGCCGCGCACCCCGCGGCGCGCGCGATGCGAAACGTTCAACCGGTTGAGCTTCTCCAGCACCACCTGCCGGAACGGTTCCCGCTCCATCCCCCACGGCGGGGGGATGTCTTTGGTGAACCGCTGGTACTCGACCAGTTCGCCCGTCTCGTGGTCGATGTGATTCACCGTTTCCTTACCCTGGTGCATTGCCCCCAGCGTCTTGCGATTCGTCAGCGCGATCACGATCGCGTCCAGCGCGTGGTGCCGATGGTCGGCGCGGTTCTTCTCGCCGGGCGAGAGGGTGTTGTTCTCCAGCCACGCCGGGCTGTCGGGAATCGATTCGAGCACGTTCCCGATCCCCCAGTGATGTCGCAGGTCCGCCGTGTACGTCCCCTTGCGGCCCTGCACGTCGTGCTTCTTCTCAACGAGCATTTCGAGGTACACCACCGCCAGACGCGCGATGTAACCGGTATCCACGAGCTGCCGCGCGAGAAAATCGTCGGTTTTGATCTCCTGCTGCGCGAGCTTGCGCCGCTTGTTGAACGGCAGGCACTGACCCCATTGCTCGATCTGCTTCAGGCGATCCGGATTGCTGCCCGCCAACCAGTCGTAGGGCGAGCGCTGCCCCTTGTCGCGGTTGGCGTCGCGGAAACAGACCACCTTGTTCATCTGGCTGTCGTCGAGCGTGA
>JBBSLV010000573.1:0-2008 GCA_038233535.1 Tepidisphaerales bacterium
GAGCTGACGGTAGGCGACCTCGCGGAGAAGACCGGCCTCAATCAGGCCAACCTCTCCAAACACCTGCAGCTGCTGCACACCCTCGCCTTCGTCGCACGGCGCAAGCACGGGCTGTTCGTCTACTACCAGCTCGCCGACGACAGCGTCTTCAAGCTGTGCGACATCATGTGCCGGAGAATCGGAGGCTAAGACCAAGGGGCCAGGGTTGCCACGCCGGCCAGCGGCGGCGGCGACGCGCGTGCTCGTAGCTTGAACGGTCGCAACATAGTGCTTGTGCAGCGTAAGCAATCCCCAAATGTCTACGGAGTCATTTAATATTCCATAGAGTCTTCTTTCATTTATCGCCTGATGGGATAGCGTGGAGTCGCACGCCATGGCTGCCCGAAAGCATCGTCCATTCGACGTCGACGCATTCCTGGATACCGCCGGGCTCGGTAAGCGCGGGGTCCAGTACGTCAAAGGTGATGTGGTCTTCTCGCAGGGCGATGTCTGCGACAGCGTCATGTACCTGCGCAGCGGAGGGATTCAGCTCTCGGTGATCTCGCATGCCGGCAAGGAAGCCGTCGTGGCGACGCTCGGGGCGCGGGATTTCCTCGGCGAAGGGGCGCTCGCCGGACATCCGGTTCGCTTTGCCACGGCGCGCGCGACGATGGCGAGCACACTGGTGGTGGTGCCGAAGCGCCAGATGGTGCGGCTGCTGCGCAGCGATCTCGAGTTCTCCGATCGCTTTCTCGCCTACATGCTGCTGCGAAACGCGCGGCTGGAATCCGATCTCGTCGATCACCTGTTCAACTCCAGCGAAAAGCGGCTGGCGCGGACGCTGCTGCTGCTCGGCCACTACGGCCGGGGCAACAAGCCCCAGCGCGTCGCACCGGCGGTCTCGCAGGAAACGCTGGCCGAGATGATCGGGACGACGAGGTCGCGGGTGAATTTCTTCCTGAACAAGTTCAGGAAGATGGGGTTCATCGAGTACGACGCGGAAGGCCTGACGATCAATCCCACCCTGCTCACCGTCGTCGTCCACGACTGAGTCGTCGCCTCCCCGCCTGTCCCGCCGCGCTCGCTGACCCGACAGACAGGCATTCCTGCTGGCCCGGCGCTTGCTGGTAAGTTCATGGCATAGTCCTCCCGGCTGGGTCCGGCCCGGAGTCAGCACACGCCATCCGGAGTGCGAATGAGCAACCGACCCTGGTTCAGCAGGCAGCGAACGTCCGCTGAAATCGAGCCGTCGATGGACGCGCGGCGTGTCGACCACCAACCCTTCAGCCCCGCCAGCGTCGGCAAGGCATCGCGGCTGCGAGGCGCCCACGTCACCCATGGGATTTGCCCGTACTGCGCGGTGGGGTGCAGTCAGCTGATCTTCACCAAGGCCGGCAAGGTCATCGATATCGAAGGCAACCCCGACAGCCCCATCAACGCCGGGACGCTCTGCCCGAAGGGAGCCAATACATTCCAGCTGTCGGTGAACCCCCATCGAAGCACCACGGTGCTCTACCGGGCGCCGTACTCCGACCACTGGGAAGAGCGGCCGCTCGACTGGGCCATGGCGCGCATCGCCCAACGCGTCAAGGAGACGCGCGACGCGACCTTCGTCGAGGCGCACGACGGCGTCGTCTTGAACCACGTGACGACGATGGCGTCGCTCGGCGGCGCAACGCTGGACAACGAAGAGAACTACCTCATCAAGAAACTGCTCAACGGCGGGCTGGGCATCGTCGGCATCGAAAATCAGGCCCGCATATGACATAGCGCCTCGGTGCCCGGTCTGGGCACTTCGTTCGGCAGGGGGGCGGCGACCGGATTCCAGCAGGATCTGCAGCACAGCGACTGCATCCTGATCATGGGGTCCAACATGGCGGAAGCGCACCCGGTCGGCTTCCGTTTTCCGATGCTGGCGCGCGAGCGCGGCGCCGCGCTGATCCACGTCGACCCGCACTTCTCGCGGACCTCGGCGATGTGTACGCAGTACGTCGCCGTCCGCACCGGGACGGACATCGCCTTCCTCGGC
>JBBSLV010000574.1:0-2004 GCA_038233535.1 Tepidisphaerales bacterium
CGCCGGCGCGGTGACGGTGCTGCTCTGGTCGGGCGGGACGCGCCGCCAGCGCGTGCTGAGGGCGGCGGGCTTCGCGCTGCTCGCCGCCGCGCCCGTGCTAGCCTGGATCATCCGCAACCGTTATTCGTACGACACGGCCGTGAACCGACGCGTGTCCTTCATCGGGCTTCGACCGGAGCGGTTGTCAGAACTAGGGGAAACGCTGGAGCGATGGTTTGTCCCGACGTGGCCCGGGCGGCGCGCGTTCCTGATCGCCGTCGTGGCGGCGGCGCTGGTCACTGCGCTAGCGGAGATCGCGCGGCGCCGTGCCACCCGCCGACCCGTTCACCCGAGGCTCGGACCGTTGGGCGACGATGCGGGCGACGTCGCGCGGGCATCACGCCGCGTGCTCGCGACGTTTGCCGTCTGCTATCTGCTGCTCATCGCCGTCACGGTCCTCTTCGTCGATCCAAGGACGCCGCTCGACACGCGCATCCTGCTGCCCGTGCAGCTCACGCTCATTATCGCCGCCGTCGCGCTGGCGGGGCGATGGACGACGGGACGGCCGTTGCTGCGCTGCGTCGCGGTGGCGGCCGCCGCCCTGTTCATCGGGCTGCAGGCGAACCGCACGATCGTGATCGGCAAGAAGTTCGCCACGAACGGGCGCGGCTTTACCGCCAGGAGTTGGGCGCAGTCGCCGACGATCCGCTACGCCGCGACGCTCCCGCCGGAGACGAAACTTTATGCGAACACGCCCCAGCCGATCATCATCCACCTCGATCGGTCGGCCTTCATGCTCCCGCGCCTCCACGCCCAATCGCCGGCGGACGAGCCCGATGCGTACGAGCGTCGAATGCACGATGTCGCCCACCACTTGCGGGCAACGGACGGTGCCGTAATCTGGTTCCACCGAACGTCGAGCGCCACGGTGTTCGAGCCGGAGCAGCAGTTCGTGCGCAAGCTGGGACTCATCCGCGTCGCGGGGTTGCGCGACGGCGCCGTCTACCGCCCCATCCCGTCGACGTCCCCGGCCCAGGAGCCGCCGCCGCGATAACTCTCACTGCCCTCCCGCAAATCGCCTGAAGCAGCACCGGCGCGGCCGTGCGATTCCGAGTTGGCCGTGCCATCCCGGGTGGAAGCCGACAGCGCTGTCCGCAATCAAACTGAGAGCCTGCGAACTTTATGTAGCACGGGTTTTCAACCCGTGTCTTGAACAGAAACATGGGTTGAAACCCGTGCTACAAATAAATTCATAGACTCTGAGGGTGTCAGGCTCCCAGCCACTGCACGTCGAATCGGCCAGCCGCCTTTCGGATCAGCGCCTGATCCGCGGTGACCAAGGGGACAGCCTGACGGCGCGCCAGTTCGACGTAGCAGGCATCGTAGGCGGTGATCCCCAAGTCCAGGGCCAGGGGCAACGACGCGAGCGTCAGTTGTTCGGTCGGCGTGACGTCGAGGGCCAAGGCAAGCAAGTCCTGCATCGCCCGCTGCGCGTCATTGGCGGACAACCCCAACCGTCTGACTCGCTTCCACAGAATGTTGGCGCATTCGACATAGAAAAGATCGGGAACGAACAGCTTGCGAGAATGATTTGCGCCCGCGTCCAGGAGCGTCCTTGCCGCCTCGGACAACGGTTCACTCACGAACGCCTGTATGGCCACACTGGCGTCCACGACGCAGTCAAACGACCCCGTCATCGGGCGCGATCCTCTCGGAGCATCGTCACACTATCCGGCGCGTTCGGCGGGGGCGTCCAGAGATTCGCCCTGATCGACGCCATGGCTTTTACGTGTGTACATCGCCGTTCCTCATCGAGAACGGCTTGATCGAGCAGCGTGATCACCTCGGCGCTGAGCGATCGGTTTCGGGAGGCGGCCAGTTTCCGCACGCGATCGTAAAGCTTCTCGGGGATGTCCCTGACGTGAAGCGTTGCCATGGCGTGATCGTAGAATGCTTTCTAGCATTCTGCAACATCTACCCCTGCTTCCCCTCAATCGCCTGCAACAGCACCGCCGCCGCTAAGCC
>JBBSLV010000575.1:0-1985 GCA_038233535.1 Tepidisphaerales bacterium
CTCGGAGACGAACCGGCGCACGCGCCGGGCTTCGAGCACGTGGTGGTCGGCGGATTGCCGCACGTGATAGCGCGTGTCGGGTTCGCCGGTCGTCGCCGGGTCGATCGTCCCGCCGTAGGTTTTCAGGAATTCGTCACCGCGCAACTGCTCGGGCAGATGCGGGCGGAAGAGGCTCTTGTAATCGTCGGGATCGAGGTTGGCGAGGTATCCGTTCATCGGGTCGCGTGTCAGCGTGCGACCGGCGCGCTGGCCGAGCGTGCGCATCTGCTCGACGATGATGCGGTGCGCCATGAACGCGGCGCAGCGCGTGCGCCCGTACCTGCCCCTGCCGACGTTGTGCTTCACGCCGCTGTCGATCCCGATCACGCGCACGCCCGGCGGGAGGCGCAGGGACGGCAGAAGCTCGTGCGGCTGGCAGAGAAGGCGCAGGAGCGAGCCGGGTTCGCCGAGGCAGCTCGTCACCTGATCCATGATGCCGCAGGGGGCGCCGACGATGCGGTTTTCCACGGATTGGCACAGCGCCGCGAGGCGCAGGGGGTCGAGCGAAGACTGAATGCCGAAATGCTCGACAAGGTTCATCATCGTCGCGACTTCGATCGCGGCGCTGGAACTCACCCCCGCGCCCATGGGCACCGTGCTATACAGCGCGAGGTTGAATCCCTTGTGCTTCGGATCGTGCAGATTGACCAGCCCCGCCTCGTGCAGGACGAATAAGCACCCCACGAGATATCCCGCCCACTTCCGCCCCGGCTCGGCCAGCTCCCGGCGGAGATCGTCCACCGACGCGGCCGCCAGCGCGTCCAGCGACATGCGGAACGTGAACGGCACGTGCTCGTCGAACAAGTTGAATGAGAAGATTTGCAGCTGGCGATCCTCGCGCTCGCGCAGCGCGACGGCGGCGGCGCGGTCAAGCGTGGCCTGGCAGACGAGCGAGCCGGTGTAGTCGGCGATGCCCCCCATCACGTCGAGTCGCCCGGGCGCGCGGCTCACGCGGATCGGTTGTCCCGGGGGAAAGTCCGCCGACAGCTCGGCACGGATGCGGCGCAGGAGCGTGGGGACCGGCTCAAGGCGCGACGGGTCGAGTGGCTGGGGCGTCGTCGGCATCGTCGTCGTCTTCGGGACCACCGGTCGGCTCCTTAAGCCCGCTGGCTTCGATCACGATGCGGTCGAAGAACCGGCTTGCCCGGCCTTGGTCCGCCGAGCGGTCGAACGCGGCGGCGAGGACGTAGTTGCGGTTCTCGCGCACGTTATTGAACGGCAACCGGAAGCTATACGTCGAGAGCGTGCGGTTCCACCGCGCCCGCTGCTCGTCGACGGTCACGAGCGATCCTGTCCACGGCCCGGTCACGCGCTCGCCGCGCGGGTCGGGGTGGTACGGGCGGTACTCGAACAGCTCGAACATCGCGCTGCCGCTGGCCTTGGCCGGGTCGTCGAAACGGTCCTGAAATTCGATCAGCGCCTCGATCCCGTCGGGTTTGCCGTCGCCCGTCCAGTCCTTCACCTGGGTGAAGATCGGGTGGATGCGCATGCGCGTCGGGCTGAACATCGTCGCGTCGCGAGGCCAGCGCTCGGGGAGTGGTTCCATCGCGCATCCGGCGGCGAGCAGCAACATCAGCACGCACAACCATCGGGCGCGAACCATGGGTCGGAATGTAGAGGTGCGTGATGGGGGTGTCAACGAAGCATCGGGCGAAGCATCGGGCGCAGCATCGGCGCGGCGCCGGCGGGCGACTGCACGAGGAGATTGACCTGGCGCAACCGCTGCCACGCACCGGCGTCGGCGGGGTCCATGCGCGGCAAGCCGAACGCGATGACGCGCACCTGCCAGTCGTCGCGCAGCGCCAGCAGCCGCCCGACGGGCTCGGACAACCCCGCACCCGCGCGGCGCGACGTGACCGGATTGTGCTCAAGGATGACCGCCGGCGGACGCGCGGCCTTGAGCAGCCCCGCCATCCCGGAAATCGCAAGCGACTCAGCCCCTTCCA
>JBBSLV010000576.1:0-1981 GCA_038233535.1 Tepidisphaerales bacterium
CACTGGGACACCCTCACCGACTACGCGAGCATCGTCGGTGTTGGCTCTGTCCCAGAGACGAAAAGAAGCGGCGCGCCGGAGACGCAAACCTTCGCCACGCGTGGTAGCAAGAGCGAAGAAGAAGCGTTGATGCCGACGGCCGCTTAGTGCGCGATCCGATTTCCTCGCCGCGGGTTCGACACGCGGCAGGACACCGCGGGATGGGGAAACCCTCCCCCGCGGCTTTTGAGAGTGTAAGCGTGGCGAGACTGACCATCAATCTTCCTAACGAGCTGGCGACGATCCGCGGGCCGACGAACTCCGCCAGGAGCCGCGCCGACAGCTTCGCCGGCTATCGGGACGCCTTGACCATCGCCGCCTCGCGCGGCTGGCGTACAACGTCTTTGAAGTCCGTTCAACGCCTCTTCGTGGGGGGGTGAAAACGTAAGCGCCGGGTGCAACGCTCGGCAAAATGACGCGGCAATTTTGCGCGGCGAAAAAGGCAAAAAGACTCCCGCCCAGTCCGCGCGCGTCCCCGACCTCGTCTAAACTAGGTGTCCAAACCTGTCCAGAATTCTAAAGTGCGCTGTCCAACTACAAACACAAGCGCATGAGTCCGTGCCGGCTCTTGTTGCCCCCTTGTGAAGGATTGGTACAATCTCCCGCCCTGGACGGCCGGGCGCTTTCGTTGCGCCTGTCTCGCCGGTCGAGAGCCATAGCGAAGAGGAAACCCAAGAGAGGATCCCCGATGCCCGCCACCGGAAAGATCACGCAGGTGATCGGTTCGACGTTCGATGCTGAGTTCCCCGCGGACTCGCTTCCCGCCATCTATAACGCCATCAAGATCGACGCAACGCACAACGGCGCGACGATTCGGTTGACCGGCGAAGTCGCGTCGCACCTGGGCGGCGGGAAGGTCCGCGCCGTCGCGCTGGGCTCGACCGACGGGTTGCGCCGCGGAGTCGACGTCGTCGACACCGGCGCGCCGCTGACCGTGCCCGTCGGGAAGGAAACGCTCGGCCGCGTGTTCAACCTCCTCGGCGAGCCGATCGACAATCGCGGGCCGGTCACGACCGAGCAGACGCGCCCCATTCACCGCGAACCCCCCCCGTTCACCGACCTGACCCCCAAGGCCGAGGTGTTCGAGACGGGCATCAAGGTCATTGACCTGCTCACGCCGTTCCTGCGCGGCGGGAAGGCGGGCCTCTTCGGCGGCGCGGGCCTCGGCAAGACGGTTGTCATCCAGGAGCTGATCGCGCGCATCGCGCAGCAGCACGGCGGGTATTCCGTCTTCGCCGGCGTCGGAGAGCGCACCCGCGAAGGCACCGACCTGTGGCTGGAAATGCAGGAAGCGCAGATCGGCAACACCGGCAAGCACGTCATCGACCAGACCGTCATGGTCTTCGGCCAGATGAACGAACCGCCCGGTGCGCGCCTGCGCGTCGCGCTGAGCGCGCTGACGATGGCCGAGTATTTCCGCGACGAGACGGGCGCGGACACGCTGCTGTTCATCGACAACATCTTCCGCTTCACGCAGGCCGGTTCGGAAGTGTCGGCGCTCCTGGGTCGTATGCCCAGCGCGGTCGGTTACCAGCCGACGCTGGCGACGGAAATGGGTGAGCTTCAGGAGCGGATCACCAGCACGAAAAACGGCGCGATCACGAGCGTGCAGGCCGTGTACGTCCCCGCCGACGACCCAACCGACCCCGCCCCCGCCAACGCCTTCGCCCACCTGGACGCGTTCATCTACCTCGAGCGCAGCATCGCCAGCAAAGGCATCTACCCCGCCGTCGACCCCCTCGCCAGCGCGTCGCGCGCGCTCGACCCCCAGATCGTCGGCGAAGACCACTACCGCGTGGCCCGCAAGGTGCAGAACATGCTCCAGCGCTACCGCGATTTGCAGGACATCATCGCCATCCTCGGCGTGGACGAGCTGAGCGAAGAGGACAAGCTGATCGTCAGCCGCGCCCGCAAGATCGAGCGATTCTTCAGCCAGCCGTTC
>JBBSLV010000577.1:0-1962 GCA_038233535.1 Tepidisphaerales bacterium
CACTCCGCGCCGATCTCCGTATCGCGCTCGATGTAGACGTGCGGCCCGATCTCCGTGCCCTCACCGACGATGACGTTGGGGCCGATCACCGTGAACGGGCCAATGCTGGCACCGGCGCCGATCTCCGCCGAGGGGTCGACGACTGCGCTCGGGTGGATCGCGGTGGAGGGGGCCTGTTGCATAGGCGACATCAACAACACCTCAGGTAGGAACGACACGCGCCATCAGCTCCGCTTCGGCGACCACCTGCCCGTCCACGAGGCCCACGCCCCGCATTCGGCAGGTCGTTCCACGAATCTGCAGCACGTCCAGCTCAAAACGAATCTGATCACCAGGGACTACGGGCCGGCGCCACTTCACGTGGTCGAGAGACATGAAGTACACCACGGTTTCTTCCGGATTCTCGACCGAGTCCAGCATCAGCAGCCCGCCGACCTGTGCCATCGCTTCGATGATGAGCACACCCGGCATCACAGGTCGCCGCGGGAAGTGACCGACGAAGAACGGCTCGTTGATCGTGACGTTTTTGATCCCGACAATCCGCTTGCGCTCCTCGTACTCGACCACCCGGTCAACTAGCAGGAAGGGATAGCGATGCGGCAGCATCTGCATGATCTGCTCGATGTTCAGCATCGGGCGCGACGCCGCCTTCTTTTCCGCTCGCGCGACGAGTTCCTTCGCCAGCGCGACGTTGCCCTCGTGTCCCGGCCGCTCCGCAATGATGTGCGCCTGAATACGCGCACCGACGAGCGCCAGGTCGCCAATCACGTCAAGCGTTTTGTGCCGCACGAACTCGTCCGAGGAGCGCAGCTCGACGCCATCGACCAGTGCGTCCGGTCCGAGCACGATGGCGTTCTCCAGCGTACCACCCTGCGCGAGGCCGCGGCCGCGAATCGTTTCCAGATCATGCTCGAAGCAGAAGGTGCGCGCGTCGGCAATCTCGTCACGGAACGCCTCCGGCGTGATGCGATACGCACCGAACTGGCGGCCGATGACGCGATGGTCGAACTCGATGGCAGTAGAGATGCGGTACCCGTCGGCAGGCGTCACCACGTATTCCGCGGAGCCTTTGGTGACGGAGAACGGCTCCGTGATGGTAACGATGCGCGCCGGCGCGTCCTGCTCCTCTATGCCGCCTCTCGTAATCATCTCGGCGAAGGGCCGTGCGCTCCCGTCGGCAGCGGGCGGCTCGGAGGCAGACAGCTCCACGATGACGTTGTCGAGCTGATTACCGGCGATAGCTGCGAGCAGGTGCTCGACGGTGTGTATCCTCGCATCTCTGACGGCGATCACGGTGCCGAGATCCGTGCTCACCACGTGCGCGACGTCCGCCGGCACCTCGGGAGCGCCGGGCAGGTCGACGCGCTTGAAAACGATCCCGCTGTTCACCGGCGCCGGGACGAGCCTCATCTGCACCGCGGCGCCCGTGTGCAGCCCGGCGCCGTCCATCTCTACCGCGCTGCGGAGCGTATTCTGACGTGGTGTGGTCATTCTATGCGTTGTCTTCTTCGTTTACTCGTCTGATGAATGCGCGGCACTCGCCTTATCTCGCGCGCTCCGCTCCAGCCGGTCGACCCGCTTCACCAGCTCGGGAAGCCGGAAGAGGTTTGCCTGGGCGCGAAGCACTTCACGATGCGGACGCGCGGGGTTGCCGGAGACGGTCTGCCCCGGAGCGATGTCCGCCGTGACCACGGCACGCCCGCCGATCCGGCACCCGGCGCCAATCCGCACGTGCCCGACGACCCCCACCTGCCCCGCCAACACCGCTCCGTCGCCAACATGGGTGCTCCCGGAGATCCCCACCTGCGCGACGATGAGCACATGCCGGCCGATGCGGCAGTTGTGGCCGATATGTACCAAGTTGTCGATCTTGGTGCCGTCGCCCACGACTGTATTGCCAATCGAACCGCGGTCGATTGCGGAGTTCGCGCCGATCTCGACGTCGTCGCCGATGCGGACGCC
>JBBSLV010000578.1:0-1959 GCA_038233535.1 Tepidisphaerales bacterium
CCCGATCCGTCCGAGCCGGGGCGGCGTCGTGCGCGGAGGCGACGCTGGCGCGTCGCGCCGATCGTCCTCGCCCACCCCCTCGGACGATCACGAGCTGGCGCTCGCCGACACGGCAGGTGGCGGCGTGGCGACGCTCGCGCGTCGGGTGGCCGCGCCACCACGGAGAGTTCCAGCGTGTTCAAGGGTGCGTCACGTCGCGACAGAGATTGCGCCTCGCGCCCAGTGGCAGAGCGTTGAACGAATCGCACCCATTGATCTGTTCAAGATGGAGGGGGCCGACACGCCGTGCATTGTCGGGATTCGCTTGCACGCGGCGTCAAGGACGGCGGGACCGCGGGGAGTCGATGTTCTCGCTGCCGAAAGCTGCGCGTCGCTGCACTCACTAAACACGTTGGCGGTCCCGCACGCGGTCGCGTTCCGCGCCGGGCTCGACCGCTGCGCGGCCTGCGCCGCCTGTGACCCCGCGTCCGCTCACCCGTGATGGGACGACGTGGTCCGCCGCCCGAGAACGTCTCGGGTGCGAGAGAACCACGATTTCATTCCCGCGCGCTGCACGGTGAACCCGGCACGCGCACCAGCGAGGTGTGCCATGAGGACGAAAACGGTGTCCGCCAGTGAATCCCGCATCCGCGATGTGCGAATCGACCAGATCGACCGTTCCCGCAACCACCGGCTTCGCCGCGAAGGGGATCCGGAGCGAATCGAGGCGCTCAAGAAGAGCATCGAAGCCTGCGGCCAGCTCCAACCGATCCGGCTGTACGAGCGCGGCGAGAGTCAGGTAAACGATCGCCACAAGGAACCGTTCATTCTCGGGTTCGGTGCCCGACGCTGCGCGGCGATGCTCGCCTTCGGAGGCGAGACGATCCGCGCCGTCGTCTTCCCGCCCGCGAGCGACGCCGAGATCGAGCAGGCCCGAGCGGTCGAGAACCTGCACCGACAGGACGTGACGCCGCTCGAGGAAGTCCAGGCGGTGGACGCGGTGCTGAGTGCGTTGAAGGAAGACCCGACGTTCGCCGGCGATCCGTTCGAAGAGACGGCGACGCGGCTCGCCAGGTCCGTCGCGTGGGTACGGGATCGCGATTACCTTTTCCGGCTTACGACGCCGGTGCAGAAGTTCGCGATGCGAGCGGGTATGCCGGCGGGGCATCTCCGCGAGTTGGCGAAGGTCGGTGATCCGCGCGAGCAACTCCGCCTCGCGTGTGAGTCGGTGGGGGCGCCGACGTGGTACTTCCTCCCGCGCGAAGGGCAGGCCGGAGTGGATGAGCACGCGAAGTCGTTGCAGGACGACTGGTTCGCGGAGCTGGCCGGCGGCAAAGTGACGCGGGTGCCGCTCACGAAGCTCAAATCGGAGGTGGCAAAGGTCACGCTGTCGCTGAAGGTCATCCCGTGGGAGTACGCCAAGCCGGTCGAGCACGGCGATGTTCGCATCCGCCGGTGCAGCGGGTGTGAGCACAACAGCGAGACCGACCGCACGCTGTTCGGGCTGGAGGCCGACGAGAAGAACCCGCGTGGGTTCTGCCTGAATCGAGCGTGCTACGAACAGAAACAGACGCTATCGCAGCAGGCGAAAGAGGCCACGCTCAGGAAGATCCAACGGCGCACGGTGAAGACGCCCAATGCGATCCGGAAAGCCGCGCCGCCCTGGCTCAAGGAATCGAGCGTCGTCGGGTTCGTCAAGCGGCAACTCGACAAGGCCACCGAGAAGTCGGGCGACGAAGCGAACGGGTCAGCGAAGCGCCGGCGGGACGTGTATGACGGGCGCGAACTGACGGTGTTCGAGCAGGCTCTCGTCCAGTTCCGCGAGGACGCCGAGCGGTGGGCCGGCGATGCGTTCGAGAAGGTGCTGACCGGCGTCAACGCGCAGGTGCGCCACAAGATCGCGTGGTCGCTATTGCTGGCCGTCCCCGCGTTCTGGGAACACCCGACGTGGGACGTGCCGCATGTCTCGAAGTACGGCCC
>JBBSLV010000579.1:0-1958 GCA_038233535.1 Tepidisphaerales bacterium
CGGCGACGTAGGTGACGTCCGCCCCCGGTTTGATCTTGATCTTGATCTTGCGATACCCCTCGTTCGCGGCCGCCTGTGCCTTCTCGACGAGCGCCGCGGGGCTGCGCTGGATCCCCAGGGAAATGCCGGTGGCGATGCGCTCGCGCGTCCCGCCGAGAAAGGTGGAGAGCGGCTGACCCGCCCGGCGTGCGGCAAGATCCCAGCACCCCATCTCGACGGCGGCCTTCGCCATCAGGTGTCCGCGGACGCCGGCCTCCAACGCGCCCGCGACCTCTTCCGGCGTCGCGAAATTGCTGCCGAGTACGCGCGGGCCGAACCACTCCACGATCGCATACCACGCGGTATCGATCGTTTCCGGACTATAGTTGGGTTGTTCCCCGGCGACGCACTCGGACCAGGCGGCGACCCCGTCGGCGTCGCGCAGCTCAAGCAGGCAGATGCGCCGTTCCGACACCGTCCCGGACGAGATCTGGAACGGTTCGCGGAGTGGAAGCCGGATCTCCCGGAGGGTCAGACGTTCAACCCGCAGCATCGGATCCGTCGGCTCTTGGTGAAGCGCCTCGCGTAAGGACGTAGAAGCAGGGTCCTGAATTCCCTTCGCTGTAGAAGCCCTTCACCCGATAGCCACCATTCAGGTAATGCAGAAAAGCCCGGCGCGTGACCGCACGCCAGCGCTCGCTCTCCTCCACGGACTCGGGCGGAATCGCTTGAACGTCGTATGGAATCGCGATACGTACCACGGCTTCCGCTCCGAGCGCCGATCCGCCCACTGGAGGCGTTCTCCCGACGCCGACCGCCTCGTTGGCGATAGGGGTATTCTCAACATCGGCCGGATGAACCGGCTGTATCCCGTGATCCGCCGCATCGCCGATCTCCCAGAGGATCACGAAGCGGTCGGTACCCAACCCGCGATGCAGGCTGCTCCGGGTGTCGCCGTACATGTTCGGTACGTACTCGACCACCCGTGCGCCGAGGTGGTTGAGGTTCAGGTGGGCGTTGCGCGCCACGAGCGGGTCGAAAGTCCAGTAGACCCGGTCCACCCCGAGATCCCGGAGGTAGCTCTTCTGGAACTCCTTGAGTCGCCGGCCGATTCCCAGGTTGCGGGCGCTCTCGCGGACGGCGAGCATGTCCGACCAGTGGACTAGCTGCCCGTTCTCCACGCCGGTCATCCCGAAGACGAAGCCGAGCAAACACCCCCTCGCGTCGAACGCGCCGGCGCTGACGCCGCCGATCCGCTGGCTCACCTTCAGGATCGTAGTGGGCACGAGCTCATTGAACTGCTGCCCCCACGTTTCTTTCTGCAGATCCACACAGGCGGCGTACTCCTGGTGCGTCCGCAGTATCCGCACTTCGATGTCCCCAGGCGCGAAAGGCTTCAGGGCGGCGGGTACTCGGGATCGGCTCGTTGCGCCGACGATCTGACCTGTCATAATGCGATGAAGGCCCGAGGGGGTTCGAGGGTCCCGATACCCATCGCAGCA
This sequence comes from Tepidisphaerales bacterium, assembly GCA_038233535.1. Lineage (GTDB taxonomy): Bacteria > Planctomycetota > Phycisphaerae > Tepidisphaerales > Tepidisphaeraceae > DASYWJ01. The sequence continues at coordinate 1,482 of JBBSLV010000579.1, forward strand.
GCGCGGGGCGATCTGGGCATGATAGCCGGCAGGCTGGTGCACGGCAAGGTATACCATATGCCGGTCGAATCGGGCCTGGCGCCCTCAAAACGCTTGCCGCAGCGGATCCAAGCGAATAACCTTATCCCTTGGTATGCCAGAGCCAAACCACGCCTGCTTCAGCTTCCGCGCCGTGCCAGACGCCTCCTCAACGTGGCTTCCTTCCCACCTCCGCCCGGGTGGACGATGAGTGACACGACAGCCGCGGGCCCCGTCGATCGCGGCACGGAGGCCTACGAGACGCTGCGCGAGCTGATCGTATGGGGCCGTCTGGCACCGGGAACGCGCATCGTCGAGCGGGACCTCGCAAGCCGTCTCGAGATCAGTCGCACGCCGATCCGGAGTGCGCTCCAGCGGCTGCAGCAGGAAGGGTACGTAGTCTCTGCGGACAACGGGAAGCAGGCTCGGCTCTCCGTCGCGCCGCTCACGGTGGAAGAC
>JBBSLV010000580.1:0-1942 GCA_038233535.1 Tepidisphaerales bacterium
CCTGACGTCCGCCATCGCATTCGCACAGAGAGCGCCGGCGACCTTCAAGGTGGGCTTCTTCAATATCCAGTCGGGCAAAGGTCAGCCGGCCATGCGCGGTCGTCCGCTGCCCTTCTCCGACACGGCCAACTGCACCGATACCTCGAAACCCGTGAATGCCTGGGCCACCGGTCTGGTGCAGCAGCATCTGGTGAAAAGCGTTGGCAGCGACTCCAAAGTTGTTGCGCTGGGACTTGCGGAGTCCTGGGCGAGCGTCTGCGGCTCACCTGAGCGCGTGCGGAAGGTCCTTGACTGGAAATCCAGAACGAGTGAGCGCAACGGCCTCGCCATGGTGGCGCGATACGGGTTTGCCGGTCCGGAACACTGGCGGCAGCTCGACACGACCCTCAATACCAACCCGGCCGACACCATGTGGGTGCTGCGGATTCCGGTCTGCCTCGACCAGGCGTGCTCGACAAGCATCGACATGTTCGTGTCGCACTGGTTTGGCGCGGGTCCCGACAAGAACACGAGCTACGACCGGCAGGCGCAGGGCACCGTGGCCTTCCTGAGGGAGACGGCCGGCACGCGGCCGCACCTGCTGATTGGCGATCTCAATGTGTGGGAGGGTACGTCGAAGGTCTGCGGCCAGCAGCCCGTCAACATCGGACTGCAGCGGCTGCGTTCAGCCGGGTATGTCGACGCGTGGCCGCTGCTGCACGGAAGCGCCGAGGGCTACACCGGCATGACGAATCGGCGCGGCTGCGGCTCGCCCGTGGGGTATGCCTGGAAGCGCGCGGACTATACCTGGGCGCCGTCGAACTTTCCGCCTCTGTCGATCGCGCGCTTCGGAATGGTTGCCCCGGGCGACGCCGCCCCATCCGATCACTACGGGCTCATCACGGAATTCCCGATCCCTCCCGCGCCTTCTCCCTCCAGACGATAGGCCGCCCGGAGGTCTTCGGCGCCGGTGCTGCTCATGGGTCGCCGCGGCTCCAGCGCGAGGACGCCGAGGACTCGCGCGGCCCGCCGCTCGACCAACGCATCGCCGGAGAGCCGCCGCCCGAGCGGGCACCTTAGTAGGGCAGAATGCTGAAAAAGTAAGTCGGATCGGTCGAATAGGGGATCGACAGATCGATCCGACCGTACTACTATGCTCGCACCGCCCTCTGAAAGGAGCCGATGCGTGCGAGGACCTCGATCAAACCGCTCACCTGTTTAGCTATGTGTCGCCCGAACAGCGGGTCCCGGCCGACATCCGTTGCGGACGATCCGCCAGATGACCGACCGCGTGCTCGCGACCCTGTCGCGCAAGTTCACCACGATGTATTCGGATATCGGCCGCCCGTCGATTCCGCCGGAAAAGCTGCTGCGGGCGCTGCTGCTGCAGGTGCTGTACACGATCCGCAGCGAACGGATGCTGATGGAGCAACTGGAGTACAACCTGTTGTTCCGGTGGTTTGTCGGCTTGAACATCGATGGCCCCGTGTGGGCCCCCACGGTGTTCAGCAAGAATCGGGACCGGCTCGTGACCGGCAACGTGGCGGCGCTGTTCTTCCAGGCAATCTTGGACGAAGCTAAAGCCCGCGATCTGATCTCGGACGAGCACTTCACGGTCGATGGCACCTTGCTGGAGGCGTGGGCGAGCCTGAAGAGTTTCAAGAAGGTGGGCGAGGACGCGCCGCCGCCGGACGACCCCGGCAATCCGACGGTGAATTTTCATGGGGAAGCGCGGAGCAATGGGACGCACGCTTCGACCACGGATCCCGATGCGAGGCTGGCCCGCAAGGGCCACGGCAAAGAAGCCAAGTTGAGTTACTGCGGCAGCGTGTTGATGGAGAACCGCAACGGGTTGGCCGTCGACGCGACGCTGGACCTGGCGACGGGCACGGCCGAGCGGGAGGCCGCGTTCGCGATGCCGGGCAGATTCCCGGTGACGGCCGCGTGACCCTGGGCGGCGACA
>JBBSLV010000581.1:0-1940 GCA_038233535.1 Tepidisphaerales bacterium
CGACCGGATGGCCGTCTTGCTCCAGCCGCGCGTGCCGTTGAGCATCTCCGAGAGGTTGGACTGGGCGATCCCCGCCTGCTTCGCCAGCGCACTGACCGTCATGCCGCGCTCATCGATCTTGTGGCGGACAAGATCGGCCGCCGTGACCCCGCTCGTGTCGAACGTGAAGCCCGCCCGCTTTTCGTAATCCGCGATCAAATCAACCAGCACCTCGACATAGTCGCGGGTTCCCCGATCGGTTCCGTCCCCAAGCTGCCGGAAGATCACCAGTGCCCTGGCGTGGTCCGACGCGGCGGTAATCCGGCGCAGCGGAAAGGCACGGACGAGGTTGAAGTAAGCGTCGCGACTTGGCTTCTTCGTGATAGCGGGCATGTCAATACCTCTGTTTCCATCGGTCCCTGCCGTACTCCGCGTGAGTCATCAGATCCAGCACTTCGATGGTTTGGACCGAATAGCTCACGTAAGTCAGTAGCCGGCACTCGTTTCCCTCCACGTTAAAAATGGTCACCACGATGTCGCTCTGCAGCTTGACCCCATCGGCCGAGGGATAATCGACACGGGCGTCGTGAATGCTTCGCCATTCGGCGTCCTCCACAATCTCGACCCACTGCGCGAGCCACTTTCGGGTGTCGGGATGTCGCCGCATCGACTTGTTCAGCACTTCCTTGCCGAGCAGCAGCATGATATCATATTGATATAACCGTTGATCAAGTCAAGCGACGCACCGGATTGCGCTTGTCGATGCGACGTGATTTCGAAACAATGCCGGCATGAAACGACCCGTCCCCCTCATTGCGTTGCTCGTCCTCTGTCTCGCCTCCCCAGCCTGGGCGGAGATCAAGCTGCCGTCGCTGTTCGCGGACCACATGGTCCTTCAGCGCGGCTTGGCCGTGCCCGTGTGGGGGACGGTGGGGCCGAATCAGGAGGTGACGATCGACATCGCCGGGAAGACGGCGAAAGCGAAGGCGGACGGTTCCGGCCAGTTCATGGTGAAGCTGCCGGCGCTGGAGTACGGGGGGAACGCGGTCACGATGACGATCAAAGCGGGCGAAGACAAGCTCGTCCTGACGGACGTGCTCATCGGCGACGTGTGGGTCGCGTCGGGGCAGTCGAACATGGAGTGGACCGTCGCGCAATCCAGCGAGCCGGAGAAGGTCGCGAAGGAAGCGGACCATCCAAACATCCGGCTGTTCACGTTCCCCAGGATCACGCTGCTCAAACCGACGAAAGAGGTTCACGGGAAATGGGAAGTCTGCTCGCCAGAGACGGTGAAGGATTTCTCGGCCGTCGCGTACCACTTCGGGCGCGAGGTGTACGAGTCGCAAAAAGCGCCCGTCGGGCTGATCGTCAACGCATGGGGCGGAATGCCGGTCGAGTCGTTCATCACCGAAGAGACGATGAAGTCCGACCCGGCATTCAAGCCGCTGCTCGACAAGAAGGAGGCGGCGAAGGAGCCGCAGGATTCGAGTCTCGCAAGCAACCTTTACAACGGCATGGTGCACCCGCTGATTCCGTTCGCGATCAAGGGCGCCATCTGGTATCAGGGCGAATCCAACGCGCCCCGGGCCGAGCAGTACCGCACGCTGTTCCCCGCGTTGATCACCGACTGGCGAAAGCAGTGGGGCCAGGGGGATTTCCCGTTCATCTGGGTGCAGCTCCCCAACTTCAAGCAGCGCAAGACCGAGCCTGCCGACAGCGACTGGGCCGAGCTGCGCGAGGCGCAGTCGATGGCCCTGAAGCTCCCGAACACCGCGCAGGCCGTGATCATCGACATCGGCGAAGCCAACGACATTCACCCGAAGAACAAGCACGACGTGGGCAAGCGTCTCGCGCTGGCGGCCCAGCGCATCGCGTACGGGAAGAATGACGTGGTCCACTCCGGCCCCGTCTTCGACTCGATGAAAATCGAGGGCGATCAGGCGCGGCTGAAATTCCTGCTC
>JBBSLV010000582.1:0-1934 GCA_038233535.1 Tepidisphaerales bacterium
ACGAACAGACGAACGCCGCCTGGCTCGCCATACCGTTCGGGCTTGCCTGGGTCGCCGTCGGATACGCGTTGTGGGTCAAAGAGCCTGATCCGGCTACCACCGCCATGGCACCGGTCGGGCAGTAGCCGCCGCTCTCCGAGGGCGTGGACCGAGCTGGTGGCCTTCTGGGAACGGCCGCTCCGCCAGGTCAGGCCGAGGCTACGCTTGCGGAGTGATGGACACATCCCCTGCAGTTTTTCCGTTTCGGGCCCGACTTCTGCTTTTCGTCGGCCTCGTCGTGGTCGCCGCGTATGCGCTGCCGGTATCGGCCGCCGCTGTCGAGGCGGTCTCCAATCGCGCGGAGAACTGGATCGTGGTGGCGTACCTCGCCCTCGTGGGGCTCTTCGGCGCGATGGTTGGCGCGCTCGTCCCGAGGTCTTCGACCGCGCCAACGCGACGGGGGCGCGCGCTGCGATGGGCCGGCGCTGGGCTCCTCGCGGCGTTCATCGCGTACGCCGTCTGGCTGCTACTCCTCGCCGGCTGACCGAACCCGGCGACACACCGTGACGGCACTCGGCCGTCCCTTCCGGGAACGGCTGATCGCGGACGTCAGATTCCCAGGTTGTGTTCGACGTCGGTCGTTGTCCTCCAACCCCCACGCGGACGCGATCCTGCCGCGGTGGATGGTGAAGAAGTACACCTCGTCAATGTTGCGGAAGCGTCGGCCAGTGCCTGCGTGGCCCCGCCAGGTGCCGATGTGAGTGGCCGAGCAGCGGAAGCGTGCCGCAACGACATCACCCTCGGCGACGAGTGCGACGATCTCCATATGCACGTCTGGGAACGCGTCACGGAAGGGCTCGATCCAGCGCTGAGCGGCGATTGCCATCTCAGCCGTGTACAGCTCTTCAAGCACCTCGAGCCGTCCGCCGTTCATCACCTCGTCGATGAGCCGGCGCACAAGATGCTTCCCCGTCGCCACGCCGTGCCCAGGCAACTCCGACCGTGTCATCTGTCCTCCGTCGGTGTCTCGTGCGCCGCTAGGGTGCCGCGTCGACAAGGAGGGACGCATGGTCGGCCGTTCACTGGCACTGTTCGTGGCTGCGGCGATCGCCGAGATCGGTGGTGCGTGGCTGGTCTGGCAGGGCGTGCGCGAAGGTCGTGGGCTCGTGTGGATCGCGGCCGGTGCCGCGGCCCTCACGGCGTACGGGTTCGCCGCGACGTTCCAGCCAGATCCGCACTTCGGCCGGATTCTCGCCGCCTACGGGGGCATCTTCGTTGCGGGTTCCCTGCTGTGGGGTGTCCTCGTCGACGGCTTCCGTCCAGATCGTTTTGACGTCATCGGCGCGGTGATCTGTCTTCTCGGCGTAGCGGTGATCATGTACGCACCCCGGGGCGCGCGGTAGCGGGCGGGTGGTTCCTCTGCCTTGCAGTAGCGGCTGCACCCAAGAGATGCTGCGGTCGGCAGGCCGGGCTGGGCCCTGCCTACCTGGCCGCCCCGATGACGGTCGACATCGAGTCCTCGATCTGCCAGACCTACGGCATCGCCAAGCAGGGCGGCCGGTTCGGCTACACCCATGTGCGGGGCTACCACCCACTGCTGGCCACCATCGCTGGCACCGGCGAGGTCGCGCACAGCCGCATGCGAGGCGGCAACGTCGGATCCGCGAGAGGCGCAAACGCACGCCGTTGCCGGTGCACGATCACCGCCTGGACAGTCGGTTCGCGGTCTGCGACGATGACAGTGTGGGGTCTGCGACGAACCGACGAACCGAAACGTCGTTAAAGTGCCACGCGGAGATCAGCGCGCCGGCAGTTCTTCTTTATGAACTCGTCGCCGACCTTGATTCGATGGCTGACCTCAGCCCGGAATGCGCTGCTTGCTGGTGGCTCGGCGACGCCACGCAGGCCGTGGCCGGCGCACGATTTCGCGGTCGCTGCCGGCGCGGCTGGCGCAG
>JBBSLV010000583.1:0-1931 GCA_038233535.1 Tepidisphaerales bacterium
AAGGGTCGATTTGCCGATGCCCGGCTCCCCACCGACGAGCACCGCCGATCCCGGTACGATGCCCCCGCCCAACACGCGGTCGAACTCCCCGATGCCCGTGCCGATGCGCGGCGCGTCGGCGTTGTCGATCTCCGCCAAGGTCATCGCCTCAGCGGCGCGAGCGAGATCGCCCGTCCCGGATGAGCCCGTCGGGCCGCCCAGCGGTCGGCGGGCGTCGGGCGTGGGGGTTTTGTACTCTTCAAGGCTGTCCCACGTCCCACAGTCGGGGCATTTGCCCATCCATTTCGGATGAACGCTCCCGCAGGAATTGCACAGAAAATGCGTTTTTGCTTTGGCCATGAACCCGTCATTCTAGACGCCACGTACTCCTCTTTGCATGTCCGGGCCCAACGAACGGTGTCCGACGAGCAACCGCCCGGAGCGACTTGCCGAAATTTTTCATACTGCTGCGACGTCTTTCTGTATACGCTGTGGGCTCTCAATGTCGGGGGACCGGCGGTATGTCTGCATGTAGCCACATCCGTCTGCCCCACCGCTGAGGCGGCTTCGATAAAGGACGTTGAAGAAAAATGCATTCACTCATTCATTCCCTCGGTGACGATCTCTCGTTCGACTCTCGCGGACACGGCGCGCCTGCCGATCTGCAATGGCTGGTCTGCGCGAGCCGGCAGCGCCGTGAGTCGACAGCGCGGCTGTCGAAGTCGCGGCCAAAGCCCGCGCGCGCCGCCCGCGCGATGAGCGAGCCGCTCGAAGCGCGTCGGTTGCTCAGCGCGGGTGATCTCGATCCAACATTCGGCGGCGGCGATGGGGTGGCGCCGTTCACGTTCGTTCCCCAGTTCGACCGCTCCCGCGGCCACGACATCATCACGCTCCCCGACGGAAAGCTGCTGGCCGTCGGCACGACCGACCCACAGGGTGACGGCAACACGGCGATGATCGCGTTGCGCTATAACGCCGGCGGGACGCTCGATCAGTCGTTCGGCGTGGGCGGGGTCGTGGTGACGAAGATCGCCGGCAGCAGCGCATCGGGCGCGCACGCGGCGGCCGTCGCGCCGGGCGGGAAGGTCGTCGTCGCCGGCTTCGCCGTCGAGGGCGGGGAGCAAAAGGTCGCCGTCGCACGGTTTAACGCCGACGGCTCGCTCGACACAGCCTTCAGCGACGACGGCATGCGCGCCACCGGCTACGCCGGCCGTGACGATATCGCTTACGACGTGGCCGTCGACGGCGCCGGCAGGATCATCCTCGCGGGCGGCAGCACGGGCAGCGTCGGCGCCGGCAGCGACTTTCTCGTCGCGCGGCTGAACGCCAACGGCGCGAACGACACGAGCTTCAGCGGCGACGGGTTAATGCTGATCGGCTTCGGCGCCACCGAGGCGGCGCGCGGGGTCGCGCTGCTGTCCGACGGCCGCATCGCCGCCGCGGGCGGAACGAGCGCCAACGGCGGGAACTTCGCGTTCACCGTGCTCACCAGTTCCGGGGCGCTGGACACGTCGTTCAGCGGCGACGGCAAGCAAACGGTCGACTTCGCCGGCGGCAACGACGGCGCCAACGACCTGCTCGTCGATGCCGCCGGCCGGCTCGTCGCCGTCGGATCCACCGTCTCCGGCGGCATGACGCAGCTCGCGCTGGCCCGGCTGAACCCCAACGGCACGCTCGACACCACCTTCGACGGCGACGGTCGCGTCACCGGTGAAAACGGCTCCGGCCTCGACGTGCTCCTCGACGACACAAGCCTCATCGTCGGCGCGACCAGCGGCGCCTTCCGGTTCAGCGCCATCGACGGTGCGTCCATTGGCGGGCCCATCGGCGGCACGCTGCGCGGCATCACCCGCACGGCGCCCGACGCGTACGTTACCCTCACCGCGTCTGGCGACGAAGGCGACGATGCGTTCCACCTGTACAAGTTCGTCGGCAACGCCTCCGACGACACG
>JBBSLV010000584.1:0-1917 GCA_038233535.1 Tepidisphaerales bacterium
ACGATGCATGGGTGACGCGCGAGATGACGATTCGCGATCTGCTCGTGCACAGGAGTGGGCTAGGACTCGGTGCGGGTGACCTGTTGTTCGTGCCGCGCAGCAATCTTACTCGCGCCGAGGCGGTCAAGCGGCTGCGTTTCATCAAGCCGGCGACCAGTTTCCGCTCCGCCTACGCCTACGACAACGTTCTCTACATGGTGGCGGGGCAACTCATCGAAGCTGTGACTGGAAAGACATGGGAAACGTTTACGGCCGAGCAAATCCTCAAGCCCGCGGGAATGCTCCATTCGACCAGCGATGACCCACCGCGGTTCGCGACCGAGGATCGCGCGCAGCCGCATGCGAGGTTGAACGGCGGGCTGCGTGGCGTCGGTGACCAGGAAGTTCTCGACGAGCGCGACGGCCTCGCGCGCAACTCCGCGCCGGCGGGCGGCCTGGCGGTTAGCGCCCACGATATGACGCGCTGGTTACTGATCCAGCTTGCGCACGGTAAGCTTCCGGAAAGCGATGGTCGTCTCTTCAGCGAAGAAGCGCACCAGCAGATGTGGAAGCCGGTGGTGCTCCGGCCGGTCGATCCGCTGCCACCCGAGTTCGACATCACCCAGCCGATGTTCGATACCTATGCGCTGGGCTGGGACGTCCAGGACTATCGCGGCGCCAAGCTCATTTGGCACAGTGGTTCGGTTGCGGGGTTCAAGGCCGCAGTGGTGCTGCTGCCCGAGAAGAATGTTGGGTTCTCGATCGAGATCAATAGCGAGGATCCCGGCATCATTCGCGGTCTGATGTACGAGCTGCTCGACCATTATCTCGGTCTGCCCAAGAGCAATTGGCCCGAAAAGCTTATCGCCTATTCGCGAAAGAAAATGGACGAGGGCTTGAAAAAGTATCAAACGGATGCCGCCAAACCCGCGAAGGTCGGCCCGTCGTTGCCGGTTGCGCGCTACACGGGGGTTTACGCCGATCCTTGGTATGGGAATATCGAGGTCGGCCAGGCGAATGGAAAGCTCACCATCGACTTTAAGTCGACGCCGCGGATGGGCGGCGCGCTCGACCATTGGCAGTATGACACTTTCATCACCCGCTTCGACGACAAGACGATCGAGCCCGCCTATGTCACCTTCAGCCTCGACGCTGAGGGCAAGATCGACCGGATCACGATGAAGCCGGTCTCGCCGCTCGCCGATTTCAGCTTCGACTATCAGGACCTGCTATTCCGGCCGGCGAAGGCGGAGAAATGACACACCTTTTGCTTCATCGCTCGGTGCTTTGGGCTGCGCTTTTCGGCATCTTAGTGAGCCTGTCCGCTGGCGCGAATGAGTCGCCTTCGCCATCGTCGGAAGAGTTCGGCGCAGCAGGGCGTGTCGGCGCTCCACAGAATGTGGACGGGCTCGAAGAACGAATTAAGCGGATTGAGAATGGGCTGCTCCCGCCCGTCATCATCAAAGGCCAGCCGGTAGAGCCAATGAAGCTCGCCGACCGGATGAAGTTCTACAAGACACCCGGCCTGAGCGTTGCTGTTATCAACCACGGTCGGATCGAGTGGGCGCGCGGGTATGGCGTGCGCGAAGTGAACGGCGACGCGATCACGGCGGAGACGCTTTTCCAGGCGGCTTCAATTAGCAAGCCCGTCGCGGCGATGGCGGCGTTGCGACTGGTGCAGGAAGGCAAACTTAACCTCGACGAAGATGTGAATCGCAAACTCGTCTCGTGGAAAGTACCGGAGAACGAGTTCACTGAGCAGAAGGTAGTCACACTGCGCGAGCTGCTCAGTCATAGTGCGGGGCTGACCGTGCACGGCTTCGGCGGTTACGAGAGAGACGCGCCCGTGCCCACGCTTCTGCAGGTACTCGATGGGGTGAAACCCGCCAACTCAGAGCCTGTTCGCGTGGATACCCTTCCGGGCACGAAATTCCGTTA
>JBBSLV010000585.1:0-1886 GCA_038233535.1 Tepidisphaerales bacterium
AGGAGAGCGTTTCGGAGTCATCGAGCGGGACGACTTCCGGCAGGAACGACCCGAGCAAGTCGGCCACCTGTCCGACCGTGTGCCGGAACTGGTCGAGCTGAGCGCGATAGTCGATGCCGCCTGCGGGAGCGGGTCGGTCGCGCTCGATGAACAGGTCGGCAAGCCGTGCCTTCGATTCCGGCGGCGGCAGGTATTGGAACGTCAGGAAGCAGTAGCTTTCATACTGCGTTTGCTCGGCCGTGAACGACTGGCGGCGTTCGGCGTCGATCAGACCGGCGACGCCGTTGCCGAACGTCGGGTCGGGATAGTGACGCGATTCACGACGCGAACATTCGACGTGCATGCACCAGCCGGAGCCGAGCCGCCGCAGCGCGTTGTTCGCGCGGGCGCGGAAGCCGACCAGTTCTTCGGCCATCGAGGAATCGAGGTCGGGGCCGCGAAAGCGGATCGTCCGCATGAACGATCCGTCCTTGTTCAGCACCACGCCCGGCGCGATCAGGCACGCCCACGGCAAGTGGTCCCATAACGTCGAGCGACGGCCGTTTTGATAGGTGCCGACTCTGAACATCCTGTGTCCGGTTAACGGGAGCGGATGGCGCGATTCGCGCCTTCGACGCTCAAACATCCATGAAGCGCGGCATGCGCAGGTGACGGCGAAACACGTCAAACCACCACGCGTCGCGCTTCGTCAGCCAGACCGCCGCGACGTGGACGGCGAGCCCGAGCGGGATGCCGAGCCACCAAAGCCGCAGGCCCAGGGCCAGCACGAGCGCGAGCGTCACATTGAGGATGCCGAACGATCGCGGCACACCGCCGAAGAGGATCGGCTGCGTCAGCGCCAGGTGCATCGGCACCTCGTATCCCTCGGGCAGCTCTCGTTGCATCGCGCGATTCCTCACCCGCCCTGCCGCCGTCGCGGGTGATTACATCCCCGCCCCGGCCGCGAAACCGAAGAAGGTCGTGGCGAAGCTGACGGCCGTCACCGCGATCGAGCACCCGAACAGGATGCCCATCGAACGCCGCATCACGCCGCCGCCCTCGCTGAACGCCATGCCGAAGCCCAGCGCCACGACGGCGAGAATGCACAACGCCTGCGCGACGGGCCCGGTCAGGCTGTTGAGCACCGACTCGATCGGCCCTTCCCACGGCATGGCCGCCCCACCGCCGCCCGCGCCGGCCAGCGACGCCGACGGAAACATCCCGCCCACGACACACACCAGCAGCGCGACCACCCACGGCTTGAAGCCGGAGCCGTGAGAGGGCCGCTTCACAGAACGCTCTACCGTTACTGCCATGTCATGCCTCCTTGAACATCGGGACTACTGCCCCGGACGTGTCGTAGTGTAGTGTATTACGATTCCCTATGCAATCAATTGAAATATTCTTTTTCAGTTTCGCTATGACGCAGCCCGACACAGGTACTACGATGACTGACGGACGGCGGACACCGCCCGCTGCCGGAAGCACCGGACACGCACGGAAAGATTCGTATGCCCCGCCCCCCCACCATCGGAACGCCGGCCGCGCCGGCGGCGCGCGTCGAAGTTGAGACGATCTCACTCCGGCTACCGAAACCGTTGGCCCTGGCGATCCGAAAGCATTGCGAGACGCACGCCAAAACCGTCGAGGGCGTCCTCGGCGCGCAGCCGCCGACGATCTCCAGCGTCATCCGCGCGCTCATCGATGAACGCTTCGGCGACGAGGCGTTGAAGCTCGAACAGCAGGCCACTAAAAGTGCAACGGGCAGCAACCGATGAAAGCTTGCGAAGAGGTCTCACTGTTGCCGGTGGGTCGTCGTCCGATGCCATTTGGAACGTGCTGATCAGTGATTCGGTGGCGCGTCGGGCGTTTCCCGCCATCGAAATGCGATCTCTCCTATCCGTGCG
>JBBSLV010000586.1:0-1884 GCA_038233535.1 Tepidisphaerales bacterium
CGGTAAACGTATCTCGAGATGATCCCCACGACGAGCCCGCCCGCCGCCGGGAGCACCGCGAGCATCCAGATGTCCCGCTTATACAGCTCAAAGCGCCCCGCGAGCCTCACGAAGCACAGGTATCGCACCTCCTGGATCAGCTCGTGAAACCCGATTGCCGCCGCCGCCGTCACGACCCCGATCGCGACCGCCAGCAGCACGAGGAACGCCTCCTCCCCGAGCCCCACCCGCGTCAGCAGCCGGGTGAGAACCAGCCGCAAGCGGGTCATGGAGTCACGAAACACAGCAATCATGAGGGGTCGAAAGATACCGTCGGAAGGTTCGCGTCGCTATTCACGACCCACGCGCCAATTTATAATAGCCGCCTCGCTTGCGAGGCGCGCGTTACCGCTCGTCCGTTTGACCCCACCCCCGCAGCGCGCTACCCTCCGGTTTGTCCCCATGAGCACCCATCGCGAAAAAGTCGTCGTCGCCATGAGCGGCGGGGTCGACAGCTCCGTCGCCGCGGCTTTGCTGCTGCGACAGGGCTACGACGTCATGGGCGTCTTCATGCGCCTGGGCTCACCCGACGGCGTTGCACAGACCGATGCCCCGGACAACCCGAGTGACGAGCCCGCTTCAGCGGGTGGGCCTTCGAGCGCGTCTTCCTGTTCCCCCACAGGCAAATCCAGGCAGGGCTGCTGCTCCGTCCTCGACGCCGCCGACGCGCGGCGGGTCGCCGGCGTGCTGGGCATCCCGCTGTACGTCCTGAACTTCCAAAAGGACTTCGGTCGGGTCATCGACTACTTCGTCGATGAGTACAACCGCGGCCGGACTCCCAACCCGTGCGTGCGGTGCAACGACTGGCTGAAGTTCGGCAAGCTCGCGCGCTACGCCGAGGCGGTCGGCGCACGGTACGTCGCGAGCGGCCACTACGCGCGCACCGGGATCGATCCCGTCACCGGCGAGCCCTCGCTTTTGCGCGGCCTCGACCACAAGAAAGACCAGAGCTACGTCCTGTTCGGCATGAGCCGTGACACGCTCGCGCACACGCTGCTGCCCATCGGCGCTTACGAGAAGCCCGCCGTTCGCGCGCTTGCCGAAGAGCTGAAGCTGCCGGTCTTCAACAAGCCCGACTCGCAGGAGATCTGCTTCGTCCCCAACCAGGACTACGCCGGCCTCGTGAAGCGGCGCAGCCCCGATGCATTTAGCGCCGGCGAACTGGTCACGACAACCGGCGACGTCGTCGGCGAGCACCAGGGCCACCAGCATTTCACGATCGGCCAGCGCCGCGGTACCGGCATCGCTTTGGGCTACCCGATCTACGTCGTGGATATCGATCCGGCAGCCAATCGCATCACCGTGGGCGACCGCGAAGCGACGCTGCGCTCGTCGCTCATCGCCAACCAGATCAACCTCCTCAGCAACCGTTTGCAGGACAACGTCGATCTCACCTGCACCGCGAAGATCCGCTACAACCACCCGCCGCAGCCCGCGACCGCGCGGGTTGAGGGGCAAACGCTCCACGTCCGCTTCGCCCAGCCCCAGCACGCGATCACGCCCGGCCAGGCCGTCGTCCTCTACGACGGCGACGTCGTCCTCGGCGGCGGATGGATCGATTTAGCCGGATGACTCCACGTTTCCCACGTCACTCAGATACAAGTTTTGCCTGATCACCGGCTCCGGTTGAAGTTCAGCGACGGCGTGGTCAAAGAGGTGGACCTGCGCACCGAATTGCACGGCGAGGTTTTCGAGCCTCTCGTGGACATCGCGTTCTTTCAGCGGGTTGCCATCAATCCGGAAACCAGGACGATTGTGTGGCCCAACGGGGCGGATTTCGCGCCGGAGTTCCTCTACCGCGTGGGACGAGACGCGCAACGCATCGCATGACGGCCGTTCCGTGGC
>JBBSLV010000587.1:0-1881 GCA_038233535.1 Tepidisphaerales bacterium
GATATCACGCCGCTACGAAAGTGATCGAACGCACGAGCCCGCGTGCGCCTTGGCCGCTCCACTTGGAACCAGATGGCTGCTTGGCTGCCGTACTATCGTTGTCCACTAGCTGCGCGCGGGGACGAACCCGAACGACTGATTCGGTCGCTCTCGACCGATAAGGCGGCGCGCTAAAACAACCACCAAGAAACAGCAGCAAATCCGCGCGTTGAAGCTGTGTGGGCTGCAGAAAAAGCCGTCGATGAGATTGACCCACGACGCGTCACTTCCTCGACAGATCGGATACCGCTCGATACACTGGCCCAAGGACTCCGCAACGAGCGGCCCGGAGGAGGCGACCGTGACCTGGATCATCCGGCGATGCCGCGCAATGCGGCGCACCTTCGCATCAGCCGCCGTTCTCGCCATTGCCGCGCTTGCCACCGTGCACGCCGCGCAGCCGTTCTGGGAAAAGACGCCGTTCACCGAGTGGACGCGGGCGGAAGCGGTACAGGTACTCTCGTCATCTCCGTGGGTCCGGCAAGTTTCGATCCTCGTGCCCGCCACCGACGCGGCGCCTGTCGATGCCGACCCGACCGGCGCGGATCCCCGACCCGGCGCTGGAGCGCCTTCAGGGTCTGGCCAGCGAGCCACGCTCACCGTGATGTGGGTGGCGGCTCCCGTCAGGGAGGCTCACATCCGGCTGGACCAGTTCAAGGGACATATGCGGGATGAAAAGTACTGGCGGCCGTCTGTTCGCGGCAACCCTGAAATCGTCCAACTCACGGTGGCCGGCGCCGCGCTGGCCCAGTGGCTGAGGGCCGACGATCCGCGTCTGCGTTCGGCCACGCATCTCAAAACGAAGCGCGGGAAACAGGTGCCCGCGCGGGACGTCGTGTTCTCGAAGGACTACCCGCGCATTCCGGAAGTGACGTTCGTGTTTCCCGCCCACGCCGACGGCGCCCCGTCCATTACTGCCGCGGACGAGGAGGCGACGCTCGTCATGCCGCTCGGCGCCCATGCAATCACGGTGCGTTTCAAGCTGCGCGACATGATCGTGCGCGGGCAGCTCATGATCTGAGGCTCGACAGGCAGAGACCTGGCCGGAGGTCGAGGCCACAGCAGGATAGCGACGAAGCGAGACACCACCACGAGTGTATGTAACCCGGGAGGCGCGCTCAAACGATCTTCGTCCAGCGACGGCCCGGCGCTCCCACTTCAACGCCGTTCACATCAGCCAGCCAAGCCCCGCGACGAATGCACCACAGATCACGAAGCCCAAGGCCAGCGCGATCGTTCCTCCTACGCGCTTCGCCTTCAGCCGGTACCACATGATGTAACTGCTGAACACCATGAAGATGAGGCCTGCGGCTACCGCATCCATCGAGATCGCCCATACCGTCGTCAGGATCCAATCCCGCTGGTTCCGCGGACTCGCGGCCGACATCCCGGTAAATGTATGGAGGACGTGCATCACACCCCATGCATTTACTTCAGTTCGCTGGAGCAGGCCCTGCACGCGAGCGATGTCAGGCGGCACTGTGAGATTGTTCGGACGTAAAGGCGCCTGCAGGCGGGCGAACGGCTGTGGTGGCATCCCGGTGGGGCTACTATGTTGACTGTTGTGAGGACCTGGGGTGACTTCAACCTGCTCGACGAGATCGGTTGCGGTGCCTTCGGCACCGTCTACCGGGCGTTCCATCCGACGCTTCAGCAGCATGTCGCCATCAAGCTCATTAGCGTTCCTGACGGACGGCCCCGGGATATCGAGAAGGCGCTCGAGGAGCCCCGGCGTCTGGCGAGCGTTCGGCACGAGCACGTCGTGATTGTGCACGACGCCCGCTATCTCGAAGGGTACGTCGGCATCTGCATGGAGCTGGTGCGCGGCGAGTCACTGGCGCA
>JBBSLV010000588.1:0-1858 GCA_038233535.1 Tepidisphaerales bacterium
CGGCACCGCCGATACCACGGTCGGGCTCGACATCCATTCGGGCCCGCTCGCTGCGCAAGTGCCAAACGCGCGTCTCACCGTCCTCGAGGGGGTGGGTCACATGATCCACCATGTCGCCTTTCCCGAGGTTGAAGCCGCGCTTGACCGGCTTCAACAACCCTGATGTGCCCTGCCGCGGCTTGTGACGCGCCGTTTCGCGCGCCATACTCATGTGAACACGGGGGAGCGGAATGAAGGTCAAAAAGGGGTTCAAGAAACCATTTGACGGCGCGATCACCCGCTTTCTCGAACAGGATGCGCCAAAAGACATCCGTGTCGCGCTCGCCGACGCCAGCAAGAACGACATTCTCAACCCGCGCTACCCGTACCGCAAGCGGCTCAAGAGGAGCGCGTACGACGAGGCTTACGCGGAGTGTCAGCTCGAACTCATCAAGGCTCAACGCTGGATGCGTGCGGAGGGGGCGCGCCTCGTCGTGCTCTTCGAAGGCCGCGACGCTGCCGGCAAGGGTGGCGCAATCAAGGCCTTCACCGAAAACCTCAATCCGCGCCACGCCACAGTCGTCGCCCTGCCCGCCCCGTCGGACACGGAACAGGGGCAGTGGTACTTCCAGCGCTACATCGAATACCTGCCGACGCGCGGCGAGATGGCCCTCTTCGATCGCTCCTGGTACAATCGTGCTGTCGTCGAGCATGTGTTTGGATTCTGCACCCAGGAACAACGTGAACGCTTCTTCGCGCAGGTTCCCGAGTTCGAGGACATGCTCGTCCGTGAGGGGATCATCGTGGTCAAGCTGTGGCTGGAAATAGGTCAAGCCGAACAGATCCGACAATTCCTCCAGCGCGAGCGCGATCCGCTGAAGCAGTGGAAACTCAGCCAGATCGACGTGGACGGCCTCGCGCTCTGGGACGCCTACAGTGCGGCGATCCGGGAGATGTTCGAGCGGACGCATCTGGCGCACAGCCCTTGGACAGTGATCTGGGGGGATGACAAGCGCCGGGCGCGGATTGCGGCCATGCGGGCGGTTCTCGGCAATCTCGACTGTCCAGGTAAGAGTGTCACCCCGCCGGACGAGCGGATCGTCGACGGCCCGCCGATCTTTGGGAGAGACTAGTCTCGATCTCGGCGGCGGGCTTGTGCCACGCCGGATGCATGCCCATCTCTGATTTCGTCAAAGCACGAGAGGGGTTCTCAGCATGCAGGCTTACGCATTCGATGCGCCAATGGCGGGGCTTCCCGATCCCGAGCACGATCGGCAGTTCTATGATGGCGTTCCGCTTCGGCGCGGTGTGGCTTGGCTGATCGACGTGGCCATCATCCTGGCGGTGGGCCTGCCGCTTGCGACACTCTTTGGGATCGCCACGCTCGGCATGGGCTTTGCAATCTTTCCTGTTGTCGTCGCGACGGTCGGATTTTTCTATCGCACCGCAACCATCGCCGGCGGTTCGGCGACTTGGGGAATGCGTTTTGTCGGCATCGAGCTCCGCCGCGCCGACGGCAGCCGATTTGATTTCTTGACTGCCGTTCTGCACACCGCGATCTATACCCTCGCGATCAGCTTTATCGTGTTGCAACTCGTCAGCCTGACGACGATCCTCGGCACACGCTACGGCCAGGGGCTGCCGGATCTGCTGCTTCGGACCACGGCATTGCGGCCGCCAGCCGCGTGACCTGACGCCATTTTGCGGGGATGTTCACCCCGTCCGAAGAAACCTGTTGCCCGGCGCGGACGGCTCTTGTTACGCTGCGTCGGTGCTCAAGACCTCGTCTGGGACCGTAAATGCGCCACAGCCTGCCGCAGTCGCACCAGTTTTACGTCACAGCTCCCCAGCCTTGCCCCTACCTGGCGGGTAAGGTTGA
>JBBSLV010000589.1:0-1834 GCA_038233535.1 Tepidisphaerales bacterium
CGCCGCGGGGCCTGGGGGGCGCTTGGTTAAGCCGCCCCGCGGGCGGGCCGCGGCTGGGTGCACCGACGTCACCGACGTCACTGAACGCGCCTCGTAAGCGAGGCGGCTAAACGGAAATGGTGAAGACGCTCATTGCGATCATGGTCGTCGTCTCCTTCGCGTCGGCGGCGCTGTGCGACGTGCGCGCCACGCTGCCGCTCCAGGGGTACCACCGGCCGGGGATGTTCATGCCGGTGAGGGTGGAGGGGGCTGCGCCGGGCGATTCGATTGAGATCACGGGCGCCGGCGTGGTGACGACGCGCGTGGCGCGGAATGGCGTCGCGGCGGTGCTGGTCACGGGCGCCATCGACAACCTTCTCGTCAACGGCGCGAACGTGGAGGGAGCGTTTCGCGCCGTGCCGGAGGGGGCGCAACTCATGGGCCAGGGAATCGCTAAAAATCCGCGAGCAGCGGAAGCGCCAGTCATCACGCTTGCTCTCGATCCGCTCGACCCCGTGCCCGGCCCGGCGGCGGCGTGGGAAGCGCTGGACGAACTGATCATCGACGCGATCGGCGCCGCGCGCATCGGTGATGCGAAACTGGTCGAACTTCTCGCGGCCGGGGTGACGATCGTGGTGCTTGACGCGGCGCGACCACCAGGCGCGCTGCCGTGGCAGCGCGAGCCTGAAGGGTGGGTGCTCCGTCAACCGATCCTCGGCCCGCGCGGCAGCGTGTTCGCGCCGGCGATGGTTCCCGTCGCGGGCACGCGGCCCGGATGGCCCGATGCATTCCGGCGGCAGGTTCTGCTCGGCGGCGTGCTGTTCGCGATTCTCGCGACCGGCGTGGCGATGTCGCGTGCGAAGCTCATGATCGCGGCCATCGGCGTGCTCGTCGTTGGCGCCGTCGCCGCGGCGCATGCGTGGAAGTCGCGTCAGCCGGCCGTCTCGACCGTCGGGGGGTCAATCATCGTCGAGTCTGCGCCGCTGACACAGGTCGATGCCTGGTCGTATCACGTCGCGAGTGACGACACGACGATCACCCTCCCCGCCGGCGCGCGGCCGATGGCCCAATCAACCGAGTCGTTGTCGCGGCTGCAACTGAGGCAGATCGGTCCGGGCGTCTTCGAGTGCGCCCTCCCGCGCGGCGGGCGGCTCGCGTCGCTCTCGCGCACGCTGACGGACCGGCGGGCCGCACAACCGATCGATCGCGCACTGACGTCGCCCCTGTCGCCGCTGGCCAGGTCCGGCTACGTCCGTCCGGGCGCGTTGATTATCGGGCAGATCCCGGCCGATCCCTGGGCGGCCGTTGTTTTGCGATCGGCGCGACCCGCCGGTCCGTGAATTTCGGTTTGACCTGACCCCCTCGGCTTGCTTTTTCGTCTGCGGTTTGTGATGTGATATCTGAACTGCCCGTGCAGTGCGACAGCGACAGGGGCAGGTTTGGATCAACGGCGAGCCTTAGCAGCAGACTTCGTACGCAATCGGGTACGGGATCAGGTCCGGGCGGACCAGGTGAAGCTTACGGAGGGCGCGGGCTTCGGCGCCGGCGGTGGCGGCCCCGCTCACGGCGGGTTCGGCGGCGCGGGTGGAGGGTGCTTGCGCCGGGCCAAAACCCGAGGCGAGAACCCATACCAGCACGAGCAGACGCGCGACGCGGCGCAACAGCGGCGACAACATGTGAAACGCTCGCAATCCAACGGGAATGATGGGAGGTTCGACGAAAGGACGCCCCGATCACCGAACCGAACAGGGATCAGCCTACCCCGGACTTCAGCAGCGACCAACGGAAAAATTCGAGCGCGACAACACGGGTGCACGCCAGTCCCGTGAAGGGGGGCAAGGGTTGTGTGTTGTCC
>JBBSLV010000590.1:0-1829 GCA_038233535.1 Tepidisphaerales bacterium
CGGGCCGCGGAGGGCGCAGGTCGTCACGCGCGCATCGGACTTCGGCAGGAGCAGTTGAATCTCATGCGCCACGCCCGGTTCGTCCGGGCCTTCCAGCAGGACGATCGGCAAGTGAAACTCGCGCGCCATCGCGTCGATCAGCATCGCATAAGTCCGCGCCGGCCAGCGCTTGGCGCGGGCTAAAACCGTTCGCGCGCTGCCGGCGTGGACGACGATCAACGGCTCGCCCGGTTCGAGTGACGACGCGGGGGACGACGCGGGGCGGCGCTGGCGCGGTGCCCCTCCGTGGAGCAGTTCGTCCGCCTGCGCGCGGTCGGCGTCGTGTACTTGGAACGTCGGCGCTTCCGTCACGTCGGGCTCGATGCCCAGCTCGCGCAGCAGGTTGAGGTTCTGCACAACATCGTGAATCCCGCGCCTGGCTTGAACGCGCGACGAGGGCAGAAAGTGCATCGCCCGCCAATAGCCGACGGGATAGCCGTGCAGGACACGTCGCCGCGCCCCGCTCGTCGCGGCGAGCATTGAATATTGCCACCGGTTCGACGGGAACGGCACGACGTAATAATCCGGCTTTCGCGACCGCGCCCACATCACGTTCCGCAATTGCCCCCGCCACCCCTTGCCCGTCACGAGGACTTCATCGACCTCCGGCAGGCGCCGGAACACTTCCGCCATCGGCTCGATGCGCGCCAGAATGGTGATGCGCGCCCCCGGCATCCCCCGCTTGATCTGCCGCACCATCGGCACGGCCATCAGCGCATTGCCGATGCCGGCGACGATTGGAACGAGTACGTGGGGGTTGGAGGTCGGGGGTTGGGGGTCGGTAGGAGGTGCGAGAATCATCCGTCTTCTGTCTTACCCACCACCCACCCACCTCCCACTACCCACTACCCCCTCATAATCCCGGCACCCGCGTCGGCCAGTCGCGGCTGGGCGGGGTGTCGATGGGGATGAGCTTCGGCGGGGTTTCGTCGATGACGCCGGGGACGCCGGGGATGTAGGGGACGACGCGGTACAGCGCCCAGCCCGCCTCCAGCTTGTCGACGGGCGAGCCCTGCACGCGCTCCTGCCAGGTTTCAGGAACGCGGAAGTGCCACACCCGCCACGGGGAGATCGCGTGCTGGTGCAGGTAATACTTGATCCCGTAATGCTGGCACCACCAGGCGAGCCTCGCGCCCACCGGCCACTGGCGGTTGCGCGGGAGGTTGATCGTGTCGTGGTTGGTCAGCATCGTCGTCGCCCGCAGCGCGAACTGGCTCTGCCGCTTCTTGCCGATGTTGATGTAGGACGGGGTGACGACGACCTCGGCGTCCTTCAGGTCCGGCAGCTCCGCGAGGTAGCGGCAGGCGGAGATGATCGTCTGGTTCAGGCCGGCCTCGTACTGGGCGTAGAAATCGTCAGACCGCGCGACCTTCATCTCCATCGCCCAGATCCCGACATTCGTCAGGACGACGGAGCCGAGGAACATCCACCACAGCACCGAGATCGTCCCGCGCCACAACCCCGGCCCAAACGACCGCAGCGCGTTCGCCGCCGTCAACAGGCCGAGCGTGAGCAGGAAGAAGATCGGAACGTAGTACCGCGGGTTCACGTTCGGCCAGTTCAGCGCCAGTGCGCCGGTATATCCCAGCATGGCGAGCCACATCCATTCGCGCCGCGCCGCACCGTAGCCGGCGGCGAAGACGAGCATCGCGATGATGATCCAGCCGAAAATCTGGGCGCCCAGATCGATCAGCGGGTCGCCCATGCCGGCGCGAAACGGCTGCCAGTAAAGCCAGCTGAACCACCGCCCCCATCCGACGAACCGGCCGCTGTACGTCGTGCCGCCGAAG
>JBBSLV010000591.1:0-1815 GCA_038233535.1 Tepidisphaerales bacterium
GTCGCGATCAGCACGTCGAACTTGCCCTTGCGGAACCCCTGCATGACGTGGTCGCGTTTGTTCTGCGCCAGATTGCCGTGAATCTCCCGGCACTCGATGCCGTCGGCGTGCAGCCGCTGCGCGATCTTCTCCGCACCCCGCTTGGTGCGCGTAAACACGATCGCCAGGTCCGGGTTCTCCTTCATCAGGAGCATCCGCAGCAGCCGGTACTTGTCCCACGGCTGGACGGACAAATAAAACTGCTCAACCTTCTCGACCGTCGGCCTGTCATTGGCGCCGGGGGCGATGAGCTTCTCGACGGGTTCGCGCATGTAGCGGCGCGCGAGCTTCTCGATTTCGTCGGAGATCGTGGCGGAGACGAAGATCGTCTGGGGACCGGTTGGGTCGCGCGGTTCAAACGGAGCTTCATTCGTAGCCACGGACGCAAGTCCGTGGGTCTGATCTCCATCACCGGACGTCGCACCCTCCCCCGAACTCGCGTTCGGGGCTGAGATGGTTTGTTCGACGTCCCGCGCGCTGGGAGGCACCCTCCCCTTCATCCCCTTCACGCGCGACAGAATGTTGCGGATGTCGTCGCGGAAGCCGATGTCGAGCATGCGGTCGACTTCGTCGAGCACGACGAAGCGCACGTTGTGGAAGTCGATGATCCTCCGATCGAGCAGATCGATCACGCGCCCCGGGGTGCCGACGAGAATCTCCGGGCCGTGCTTCAGGAACTTCATCTGCGCGACGATCTTCTGCCCGCCGTACACCGGGACGGAGCGGATGGGCGTGAACTGGCCAAGCCGCTTGAGCTCGGCGTCGACCTGCACGCACAGCTCGCGCGTGGGGACGAGGATGATCGCCTGCGTCGCCACGCCCTTTTCCATCCGCTGAAGGATCGGGATGCCGAAAGCGGCCGTTTTGCCTGTTCCGGTGCGCGCCTGCCCGAGCAAATCCCCGCCGGCGAGGGCCTTGGGAATCAGCAGGGCCTGGATCTCGGAGGGGGTTTCGAACTTCGCTTCGGCGAGTCCTCGCAGGATGGAGGGGCGCACGCCCAGCGCGGCGAAGGCTTCGGACACGGGGGGATGCTCGGATTTATCGCTCAAAATCGGTCCTTTTACGAACGAGGTCGGCCTGTGGGCGGCGAATTGTAAGGGAGGGGGTCGGACCACTCAAGGAATTGGTCTTTTTGGCTTGACCCACCCCCCGGGACTTACTAACGTCGCCCGCGCCACGCGCCCGCAGCCAGAGCGGACCCATGGGTGGGTGTTTCGTGCCAGAACTCGTGATCCATCTTGGACGTTTAAGTTAAACGCCTCACCCGGGCGCGTCAGTCCTGACGCACACCGTTGCGTCGTCGTTCCCCCTCGAGGAGAAGATCGTTTTGTCGAATCGCCGTCGCCCCGTCGTTGACCTTGAGACTTTGGAAAGCCGCAGGCTTCTTGCGGCGCAAGCGCCGTATGGGGACGCGCCATTCCAGGTCGGCGCGACTCCCATCACCATCCAGGCCGAGCACTTCGACCTTGGCGGGCAGAACGTCGCGTACTTCGACAGCACGTCCGGCAATGGCGGGGCGACGTCGTTCCGCGCGGGCGAAGACGTCAACCTCAAGGGCCTCTCCGGCGGGGGGTATCGCGTCATGGGCGCTTACGCGGGCGAGTGGATCGAATACACGATCGACGTCGCCTCCGCCGGCACGTACGCGCTGGATTCGCGCGTCAGCTCGCGCGGCAGCGGCGGCACGTTCCACGTCGAGCTTCGCGACGCCGCAACCGATGCGTTCGTCTCCAACCTCACGGGCACGCTCACCATCCCCAACACCGGCAATCACGA
>JBBSLV010000592.1:0-1811 GCA_038233535.1 Tepidisphaerales bacterium
CAGCTACGCGTTGTCGCTCTCGACGGCGCAGTTCGTCGGGCTTGCGATGATCGCGCTCCTGACGTTCATGAACACGCGCGGGCTCAGACTCGGGAAGCTCATCCAGAATGTCTTCACGACCGCAAAAACCGGCGCGCTCATCGCGCTCATCCTGCTGGGCATCATCGTGGGTGTGAGGTCGGGCGCGGCCGCGGCGAACTTCAGTGACATGTGGAGCTTGCGCGGAAATCTGCAGGATGTCGGACAAGGGCTCAGCGCCGTCACCGCGTTCGGGCTTTTCGTGGGCATCTGCGTGGCGCAGACGAACTCGCTCTTCTCCGCCGACGCCTGGAACAACATCACTTTCACCGCGGGCGAGGTGAAGAACCCGCGGCGCAACATCCCGCTCTCGCTCGCCCTCGGCACAATCCTTGTCATCAGCCTTTATCTGCTCGCGAACATCGCTTACCTCGCGGTGCTCCCGTTCGAAGCAATTCAGAACGCACCGAGCGACCGCGTCGCCTCGGAGACTGCGAACGTGATCTTTCCGGGCGCGGGAGCGACGATCATGGCGATCGCGATCATGATCTCGACCTTTGGTTGCACCAACGGGCTCATCCTCGCCGGCGCGCGCGCTTACTACGCGATGGCGCGTGACGGTCTCTTCTTCCGCAAAGTCGCCGCGCTGAATCAGCACCACGTCCCGTCGTGGGGCCTCATCATTCAAGGCATCTGGGCGGGCGTCCTCGTCCTCCCACGCACGGTCAGGACAGACGCCGCCGGGACCGTGACCGGCTACGGGAATCTCTATGGCAACCTGCTCGACTACGTCATCTCGGCGGCGCTCATCTTCTACATTCTGACGATCATCGGCATCTTCGTGCTGCGCCGGAAACGCCCCGATGCGGAGCGGCCATACAAAGCTTTCGGCTACCCCATCGTGCCTGCGCTTTACGTCGTCGGCGCGTCTGTGATCCTCGGCGTTCTCTTTATCTATCAAACCGCGACCACCTGGCCCGGCCTGCTCATCGTGCTCGCGGGCGTGCCGGTCTATTTCCTCTGGAGAAAACCGGAGGGTGTCGCCGCGGCAGACAGCCAAGGCGCTTAGCGAAACCGAAACGACTGCGCAGCCAACCAACCCAAAACAACAGAGAGCGAACGCATGGCAAATCTATTTGCAAGAAAGCCGATCGATAAACTGATGGCAGAAGCCCAGGAGGTCGGCGAACACACGCTCAAGCGTTCGCTCGGGCCGATGAACCTGGTCGCGCTCGGCATCGGCGCGATCATCGGCGCGGGCATCTTCTCGACGGTCGGCAGTGCCGCGGCCGGCAACGTGGCCGTCGCCATCTCCTGGTCCGAGCTGACCAACATCGGGACGCTGTTTGCCTTCGTGCTGGTGGCCATCGGCATCCTCGTCCTGCGACGCACCAACCCTGACGCGCCGCGGCCGTTCCGTACCCCTCTCGTGCCATGGGTGCCGCTGCTGGCGATCGCGTCGTGCGGGTATCTGATGCTGCAGTTGCCACGCGTGACGTGGGAGCGGTTCGTGATCTGGCTGGTGATTGGTATTGGCGTCTACTTCGCGTATGGCTACCGCCACAGCCGACTGCGCCACGAGTCGCGCCTGAACGACTAACCGGGATCGGTTGCGCCGAGGTTCGCCGCGGGTTCGTGAACGCGCCCCATGTCGCGCGAGAGCATGGCTGCGACGGCCAGATTGGCAGTGACGTTGCCCGTGGTCTTGACCGTGTCCGGAATGACATCGAGCGCGATCAGCAGGCCGAGGCCTTCGAGCGGCAGACCGAGCGAGCCGAACAGCGGCGCGAGTA
>JBBSLV010000593.1:0-1794 GCA_038233535.1 Tepidisphaerales bacterium
CCCGCCGGCGCGCGGGATCCCGGCGAGTCAGATACATCGTCCACGTCCGCACCGACGACCGAACCGACGAAGACGATCAACACGACGCCGACGACAGCGCCCTCCGCCGGGGTGCTGTCCGATGTCGTTGCTGACGAACCCATGATCGCGCGGCTGCGCCAGCGGTGGAACCGGGCCGTCACCCCGCACGGCGCCGCGCTGCGCGACGCGGCCCAAACGCACTACGACGTGATCAACCAGCTCCGCCGCGAGCAGCTTCGCATCATCAACGAAGCCGACAAGATCCAGCGCCTGATCGACGAGCTGGAAAAGAACTACCAGGATCTAACGACGCCGCGTCCCGAGCCGGTGGAGTGAATCGGAGAGGAACCCCAGCGCACATGCAGGGCACGGAGCAAATTAAAGCATGGAACTTGACGGTCTCCGTGTGCTCCGTGTGCTCCGTTCGCAAGCCATGAGCACGATCGTTGTCGAAACTGACCGGTTGATCCTCCGCCATCTCGAATGGTCGGACCTTGACGCGCTGCACGCGATCATGTCCGACCCCGAGGTGATGCGTTACGTCGGCAACGGCTCGCCGAAGACGCGCCGGCAGACCGAGCGGCTGCTGGGGTTCTGGATCGGCGACAATCAGCGCGCCTGGGACGAGCACACGCTCGAGCGCTCGCCGCAGCTGCGCCGCGCGATCGAGCGCGACGCGCATTTTTCCCTGTGGGCGACGGTGGACAAGCAGAGCAATCGGCTCGTCGGGCGCTGCGGACTGCTCGCGTGGGATCTGGAAGGGCGGAATGAGACGGAAGTCGGGTACGTCTTGACCAAGACTCACTGGGGCAGGGGGCTGGCGACGGAAGCGGCCCGTGCGATCCGCGACTACGGTTTCGAGCGACTCGGTTTCGACCGGCTCATCTCGCTCATTGGTCCGGCGAACCTCGCATCGCAGCGCGTCGCGATGAAGAACGGAATGCACCATGAGCGCGACGTGAAAGTCGGGAAGATTCCCGCGATGGTCTTCGCGATCGAGCGTGAAGAGTAGGCACGCGCTGCCCTCTTTGACTTTCGCGCGGTCACTCATACCCTTGCCCCATGCTTTCGTTCGACACGCTCATCGCCGCGCGCGACGCGATCCGCAACCGCGATATTTCCGCGACCGAGCTGACGCGCCAGGCGCTGGCGCGCATCGTCGAGGTCGATCCCTCGATCCAGGCGTTCAACAGCGCCGACGGTACCCGCGCGCTGGTCGTCGCCAAAGAAGTTGACGATGGGTTGCGCACCGGCCCGCTCGCGGGGTTGCCGATCGCCATCAAGGACAACCTCTGCACCCACTGGGGCACGACGACCTGCTCGTCGAAGATGCTCGAGAACTTCCGCGCGCCCTACGACGCCACCGTCATCCGCAAGCTTGAGGCGGCCGGCGCCGTCATCCTCGGCAAGACGAATCTCGATGAGTTCGCGATGGGCAGCTCGACGGAAAACAGCGCGTTCCGCATCACGCGCAACCCCTGGGACACCGGGCGCATCCCCGGGGGCAGTTCCGGGGGCAGCGCCGCGGCGCTGGCGGGGGGAATGTGCGTCGGGTCCATCGGCTCGGACACCGGCGGCAGCATCCGACAGCCCGCGGCGCTGTGCGGGGTCGTGGGATTGAAACCCACCTATGGCCGCGTCTCGCGCTACGGGCTTGTCGCCTTCGCCAGCTCGCTCGATCAGGTCGGCCCATTCGGCTGGACGGTCGCCGACAACGCGCTGCTGCTGAACGTCATCGCCGGACACGACCCGAAGGACTCGACGAGTGTCGAC
>JBBSLV010000594.1:0-1772 GCA_038233535.1 Tepidisphaerales bacterium
CGAGGACTTGCTGGGCGTGCTCGCGCCGGTGGCGGCACGCTTCGGCGTCGAGCCGCGGCTGCTGGTCTTTTCGGAGGCGGGATTCAAGGCGCGGGCGCGCGACCCGGTCGTCGCCGACGCGCTGACGGAGCGACAGGGCTTCGTCGTCGGCGACGAGTCGGTTCTTGCAAAGCTCGCCCCCACGCGCTGATATTGTCGCGCTGAGCCGCCCCACCGCTCCGCTCGGCGTCAGCCGGCGGCGCGAACGGTCGCGTGGCTGCGCTCGAGGTACTCGTCGATCGCCGTGCGGACGATCGTCGCCAGGTCTTGAGGCCCTTCCAGCGACGCTTGGTTCTGGAGCGCGAGCAGTTTGAGGGCGACGTGCGTCGTCCGGGGAACGCGGACGTAGAGCGCCGAACTGCCCTCCCCGGGATTGATCGCGACGTCCATCTTGGCACGGGCCCCACTCGCGGCGGCGCGTCGTGCCGGCCGGCGAGCGCTCTCGCTCGTGGCGGTCTCGCGCGCCGGCGGCGTGGCGGGCGGCGTGGCCGGCGCGTCGTCGGACGGCGGCGGCGCGACCTCGCGTTGCACCGGCCGGGGCGGGGTCGCCATCGCGCGCGTCGCGTCGGGCTTGGCAACGACCGGCTCCAGCGAACGCAGGAGTGCGTCGGCGTTAACCGAGTTAGGCTGCTTGGACACTGGGGACGGTGTTGAGGGCTGGATTGCGGAGCTCATCGGGGAGTACCTCTTGGAAAAGGGCGCGGAATTCATCGGCGGCGGCGGCAGCGCCTTTGTCGCCGGTCATGCGAGTCACGGTGGTTTGTAGGGTCACGGATTTGGCAATCGCGTCGCGCATGCTCAGCACGCTGCGGGCAAGTGGGTAGTTCATGGCGCGCAGCGCCTCGCGCACGGTCTTGTGCAGATTGCCGACGGTGCGAACGAAGTTCAGCATGAGGGCGACGTCGATCGGCGGGCGACCATCGGCAAGCCGGGCCTCAAGCACGCGGTCGATCGCCTGCTTGGTTTCGATGGTTGCCTGGAGGTCGAGCGTGGTCGGCCGCGTCGGGATCAGCACGCGCCGCGCGAAGTACATCAGCACGTGCGTTTGCTCGTTCAATCGGGGCGAGCCATCGCAGACGACGACATCGTGCGTGGCCTCCAGTTCCTGAAGCTGATCCACGAGCTCGCGCGCCTGGAAGATCGCGCGGGTGGTGATGCCGGACTCGGTTCGCATCATCCAGCGGCTGGCCGATTGCTGCGCGTCGTTATCGACGAGGGCAACCTTCAGACCGGAGTCGAACAGATGCACGGCGAGATGCACGGCCAGCGTCGTTTTGCCGGCCCCGCCCTTCTGATTGATTACGGCAAGGATCATGAGAACTGTATCGGACTGACGGCATCGACTTCACGAGGCAAAATGAGCGTATAGCGCGCGGGGTCGCCGGAATCCACCCGGTAATCGCAAACCGCCGCCGTGCGGGGCTTGTCCTCCAATCTCGCGGAGAACCGTGTGGCGCGACGACCTGCGAGATATCGCGATAGCTTGATAGCTATCGCGCTTGCCCGCGACGTTGCCGAGCGTGCCGAACGCCCGCCCCGCTCGCCAATTCGACCGCGTCCGTGCGCGAAGGTGACATCGTTGCACCGACATCATGGGCGCGGTCCGCCCGCAAGCTTAACAATCCCGGAACCCCGGGCGCTGCTGCGTTGTTATGACGAAGGGTCATCAATGGGTCATCAAGAACGCCGCGCCTGCCAAAAAAACGCGGGGCGCCGAAGGCCCGCCTCAGAGC
>JBBSLV010000595.1:0-1764 GCA_038233535.1 Tepidisphaerales bacterium
CGTGCTCGGACGCATACATTTTCGAACCGTTCCACCCTAAGGAGCGATACGGAAAACGGGACGGATACGGAAAACGGGACGGGTCCAATTATTTTTTGGACCTGTCCCTAATGCCATTAACTTAAGCCACAACTCCCCGCCCCCGCGCGAGTTGCGCATAGGCGCGCAAGACGCGGCCTCCTGCGAGAATGGTGATGTGTCGAGTCACCATCAAACAGGAGGCCACGGATGGCTAGCATCGGTTTCGTCATCGAGCAGATCAAGCGGGACCCGTCGCGGCTGCTGGAGCACCTTCCCATTCAGGACGTGTGCCGGCATCTGAAACTGGACTTTCGGGACAGGTGTTTGGACCCGGCGACGACGGCCGCGTTGTTCATTCGACAGGTCATCGACGGCAACAGTTCCTGCGCGCAGGTCCGGCATCGCGGGGACCGGCGGTTCAGCGCCGCGGCCTACTGTAAGGCGCGGATGCGGCTGCCGCTGGCGGTGTTGGCGGCGCTGTCGCGTCGGCTGTGCGACGCGGCCCACGCGGCGCGGGAGTCGGACGCCGCCGCCGCCGCCGCCGACGACCTGTTCCTCACCCACCGCGTGTTCGTGGTCGACGGCTCGACCTTCTCGATGCCGGACACGCCCGCGCTGCAGAAGGAGTTCGGCCAGCCGGGCGGGCAGAAGAAGGGGTGCGGGTTCCCGGTCGCCCATCTGCTGGCGATGTTCGACGTCAACACCGGCATGCTGATCGACGCCATCGCCGCGCCGATGCGGACGCACGACCTGTCGAAGGTGGCGCAGATGCACCCGCACCTGCGCGAGGGCGACCTGCTGCTGGGCGACACGGCCTTCTGCTCCTACGCGCACTTTGCCCTGCTTTCACAGGCGAAACTGCACGGACTGATGCCCAACCATCAGCGGCGGATCGTCGACTTCACCCCGCACCGCCCGTTCGTGCCCGAAGCCGAAGCGGACGAGGAATCCGCCGGTTTGCCGCGCTCGTGCTGGATCAGGTCACTGGGCCACGAGGATCAACTGGTGGAGTGGTTCAAGCCCAAAGAGCGGCCCAGGTACCTGAGCGCCGAGCAGTACGACGCGCTGCCGAAATCGATCGTCGTGCGCGAGCTGCGGCGGCGGGTCTACCGCCCGGAGCTGAACCAGTGGGTCGAGCTGATCACCGTGACCACATTGCTGGACGAGAAGACTTGCCCGGCCGAGAAGCTGGTCGCGTTGCGTCTGCGTCGCTGGCAGGTGGAGGTGAACCTGCGCCACCTCAAGACGACGATGGGGCTGGACGTGCTCAAGTGCAAGACGGTGGCGGGCGTGGGAAAGGAACTGGCGGTGTTCGCGCTGGTGTACAACGTGATTCGGCTGATCATGCTGGAGGCCGCCGCGCGACAGAAGACGCAACCGGATCGGATCAGCTTCGCGGACGTGCTGGGGTGGGTCCGGGTGGCGCGCCCCGGCGTGCCGATGCCGCGCTTCACCATCAACCCGCATCGCCCCGAGCGCATCGAACCGCGCGCCAGAAAACGTCGCCCGAAAAAATACCCCCTGTTGATCCGTCCCCGCCAGGAGATGCGAAACGCACTGAAAAAACGGGCGAAAAAGGCTTAAGTTAATGGCATTAGAGTGATGTCCCCTTTTCCGCCTCCTCCGCCGTGGTCCGCTCCAGCGGCGGGTTAGCCCGCTGCCGGTGCGGCTTCCAGTATGTCCAGCTTCTCCACGTCCATGTAGATGTACCAGGTTCTGCCGAACGGTGACGGGTTGTCATCC
>JBBSLV010000596.1:0-1763 GCA_038233535.1 Tepidisphaerales bacterium
AGGTGGTAACGCTTTCCATCGGACGATCGTTCGACGCGGAATCCGCTCTCGTTGTCCGATCGGTCGGCCCATGTCAGGTGCATCCCCACCGGGTCGATTTGCAGGTCGGCAGGTGGTTGCGGAGCGGGCACGGGCCCGGCGGCAAGAAACCGGCGGGTCTCTTCCCACCATGATCCCAAACCCTGCCACCGTCTCTGGTGCCCGCCCCAGACAACCACGCCGTCGGCGAGCCGGCGGGTGGTGTCCAACTGAAAGCGCCAGAACGACGAGGGGAGCAGATGGTGCGCCACGTCCGGCGTGAACTCGTGGTACATCATCCACACGAACGGATACACCGGTTTACCGAACCGCCGCGCTTCCTCGATCGCCAGTTCGGCATCCATCGCCCACGTTCCCACGTCTTGGCTGACGGTATAGAGGCTGGGGCAGAGGAAATCGACGCTGTGCGACAGGTCGAATTCCCGCCGATAGGTCGTTCCGTCCATGCCCCGGAGGAAGTCGTTCGCCCGCTTCCATGCTGCGAGGTCTTTGGGATCATGTAAATCCTCGCCGTGCGGCGCAAACGGGACAGGAATTAACCCGTAGATGCCCACCTGAAGCTCCGTCCGTCCACGCCGGCGCCACTCGTCGCGAACCCATCCGATCTGGCGGATGAATTTCGTGATCGTCGCCTCGACCTCCTCCTTGGAATGTTCGCGAATGTTGTGCGGCCAGTGCTCGATATCGAGCACGAGCGGCTGGCGCAGCGTTGCGGCGCGGCGCGCGACGGTTCGGGTCATCGCTTCGTTGGGGTTGTCCCGATCGCGCGCGGCGATGAGATATCCTTCGTACCCGATCAACATGCCCGCCATTCCCAGGCGGGAGGCAGGCGGCTTGCCCTCGAACAGCATCGTGTCGAAGGTCTGAAACGGCGAGGTCGTGACCGATGCAACGGGCGACGTGCGGGCTTGCCAGCCCGCGCCGACCGCGTAAACGCGGTAGGTCATCGACTGACCCGCGGGGGCTGTGAGATCGACGTAGGACGTGGCATCGGCGCGGGCGCGACCGATGGGGTCGAAATGGTTGCCGCCGTCCGACGACCGCTCGACGACGAAGCCCTCTTCCCCTTCGACGTTGTCCGTCCAGGACAGCTCCGCCCGCTGGCTGTTGCCCGCGGCGGCGGCGCTGAGGGTGGACGGCGCCGCCACCTCCAACTGCTTGCCCGACCCGTCGGCGCGCAGTGACGATGCGGCCGCGAGCAGCACGACGCAAAGCCGCAGCACGCGGCAAGACTCGCTCATTTTCTCTCCGCCAATCATCCCCGATAGCGTAGCGGCGGGGCGATGAGGATTCACGCGCTCAACAGCCCCTCTTGCCCGAGGACATCCAGCACCTTTACGTAATACGGCGTGATGTCGCCCGTCGGCTCCTTCAGCTCCACCACCATCCGGTGGTTGATCGTGTGCCAGTGGTCGGCCGGCCAGACGCCCAAGTGCTCGGCCCAGGTGGAGCTTTTGACCGAGACGAGGGAATCGTTGGGTCCTTCGGCGTCGGTGATGATCTTGTGGGCGTGGATCGCGAACGGGGGGACGCGGTGCCAGGGGCGGGCGGCGCTGACGGAAAAATATTTCACCGTCGGGACGTCGGGGACGGCTTCATTGAAGGTCGCACAGCTTTCGGTCGTCAGATCCGAGACGGCGCGGACGTCCAGGCCCATCAGGTTCATCAGTTGCAGCCCGCCCAGGCGCTGGCCGAGGTTTTTGAAACACCAGTCGGCGAAGGGG
>JBBSLV010000597.1:0-1760 GCA_038233535.1 Tepidisphaerales bacterium
TATGCCTGCCGCGCCCCCGCGCCGGCGCCGTCCGCGCCGGCGTTGGGGTTGACGGGGCCCGATAGTTGGTCGAGCAGCACGAGGTAGTCCTGGCCGATCATCACCTCGCGCACGGCCGGGGGGGGATCGACGGGGATCGGGGGGATGCCCCATGCGTCGCCCGCGCGGTCGAGGTTGTACGACGCGACGCCCCTGGCGTTGACGATGTACACGCGCGACCCCAGCGCCCGAAGCGTCACCCCGGGGCTTGCCGGCGCACCGGTCGCCAGCGGCCGGGGCTCGGCCTGGGGCTTGCCGTCGGCCAGCGAATGCACGCGGACCATCTGCCCGTTGTCGGTGACGACAAGGATCTGCCCGTTGGCGATCACGAGCTGGTCGGGGAGCGTGCTCGTCGCGTAGCGCGGGTTGCCGTCGAGTTGTTCGGGCACCTGGAAGTTCAGACCCTTGCCCGGCTCG
Organism: Tepidisphaerales bacterium; assembly: GCA_038233535.1. Taxonomy (GTDB): domain Bacteria; phylum Planctomycetota; class Phycisphaerae; order Tepidisphaerales; family Tepidisphaeraceae; genus DASYWJ01. The sequence continues at coordinate 457 of JBBSLV010000597.1, forward strand.
AACAGGTTCTTGCCGCACAGTTGCCCCTGCGTCGTCCAGACGAGCATCCCGTCGGGCGAGAGGGCCATGTTGATCGGCTGGCGTCCGCTTTCGATGGGGTAGACGCGGCGGGCGATGACGGGCTGGCCGGTGAAGGTGTCCAGCGCCGTGATCTGCACGCCCTCGCCGTCGGCGAAGCGCACGGCGGTGAAGTCGTCGTTGGCCAGCAACTGCGTGAGCGGCCCGTCCGCGAGGCGCGTCTGCCACGTGAGGTCGCCGGTGGCGAGATCAATGCCGGCGACGCGCCCGGTGGTGGTGGAGAAGACGGCGCGTTCGCCGGTGACGCGGACGTGGTCGATCTGCTCGGCAGGTCCGCCCGCGCCCTGCGCCCGCTGCGGGGCGCGCACGATCTGCCCGTTGGCATCGAGGACGTTGCCCACGAGCAACCCGCGCGCCGCCCGCTGCCGCATGTTGATCATCCGCCGCTGCTCGATCATGACCGCCTCGGCTTCGGCGCCGGTGGTCGGCGGCGCGTCGATGACGGTTTCGCCCATCGCCGCGATCTCGACTGCGCCAAGCCCCTTGAGCGTCGTCTCCCAGAGCGGCGCACCGGTCTTCCCGGCCAGCAGCACCGCGCGGGTCGCGCCCCACACGAGCACGCGCTCCCCGTCTCCGCCCGCGCCGCCAGCCCCGCCATCAACTCCGTCCACCCACGCCGCGCCCTTGGGCGTGTCGGTGAATGCGACGTGGCTGCCGAGCGGGTTCGACTGCCCGACAGGATGGATCGCCAGCCCCTTGTTCGCCGTCCAGGTGATCACGCGGTCGTGCCGCGCGACATCGCGGCGCGGGACGACGAGCATATCGACGTCGGCGATGGTCATGTCCGGCTCCTCGGGCAGCAGCGGCTTGATGCGCTTGCCGTCTTCGTCGCGCCTGGACGGATCATCGGGTAGTCTAAAGTCGGGGAGGGCGGCGGCGACGGTCGTCGCGTTTACGTGGTGCAGCGCCGCGGCAACGTCGGCGAGCGTGACATTTTCCAACTTCGTGCCGTCGGGCAGCGCCAGCGGCTTGCGCAGCTTGGCACCCTTGGGCGCCGACCGCAGCCGCCCGATCGCGATCTCCACGCCGCCCGGCAGCTTCAGGTAGTTGCGGACCTGGCCTTCGATGATGCGCGACGGATCGATCGTGCTGCCGTAGCGGCGATAAGCGAGGTTGAGCACGTGCGTGGCGCGGCGCGGGTTGCCCGCGTCTTCGTACGTTTCGGCAGCGGCCATCATCGCCTCGGGCGCCACGCCGGCGTTGGGATGCGATCGCGCGACGGCCAA
>JBBSLV010000598.1:0-1758 GCA_038233535.1 Tepidisphaerales bacterium
CGCCGGCATCTTCCGCGCCTGGGACACGGCGGCGAAGCGATCGAACGTTTCCGTCCACCGCGACCTCCCGCGCCGCGCGTTCCTCGCGCTGCTGCGCGATTCGGCCGTGCTCCTGGGCAACAGCTCCGCCGGCATCATCGAAGCCGCCGGCTTCGGCACGCCCGTCGTCAGCGTCGGCCCGCGCCAGCTCGGCCGCGAGCGAAGTGGAAATGTGACGGATGTGCCGTACAGCGAAGCCGCGATCCGCAAGGCGCTGATGAAGCTGTGGCACCGGGGCAGACCAATGCGGTTTACCGGCCGCAACGTCTACGGCGGCGGCGGGGCGGGGGAGCGCATCGCGTCGATTCTCGGACGCATCGCCCTCAACGATGCCCTCCGCCGAAAGCTCATCACCTATTGATCGCTCTCCAGCTTAAGTGCGCCGCCCCGCATTCCGATAAGACGACGGGTTCTCGACCGGGAGCGGTGGAAAATGGCAGCAGCAACGGCAGTCGCGATCGATCCGAAGCAGTACGTCGACGAAGCGTTGAAGAAGATCACCGCCATCGCCACGCTGCCCGAGGTGACGAGCAAGATCATCGCCACCGTCGAGGACCCCAAGGCGTCGGCCAGCACGCTGCACAAGATCGTCTCGCACGATCCCGCGCTGGCGACGCGCATCCTCAAAGTCGTCAACAGCGCGTTCTACGGGCTGCCCGGGCAGATCGGCTCGATCGAACGCGCGATCGTCCTGCTGGGCCTGAACGCGGTGAAGAACATCGCCGTGGCCGCGAGCCTTGGGCAAATGTTCCGCGGCGTGAAGCTCTGCGAGGAGTTCACCGCCAAGGATCTCTGGACGCACTGCATGGCCGTCGCCGTCACGTCGCGCGAGCTGGCGAAGCAGATGAAGCTCCCAATCACCGATGAGGCGTTCCTCGCCGGCATGATCCACGACCTCGGGCTGCTCGTGTCGCTCCAGGTTTCGCCCGAACAACTCCGCGTCGTGTGCGAGAAGGCCAGGGGCAACGAGGCGACCTTCTGCGAGATCGAGCGCGAAGTCATCGGCGTCGACCACCAGCAGCTCGGCGCGGCCTTGGCGGAAAGTTGGAAGTTCCCGCGCTCCTGCCAGCTCGTCGCCGGCCACCATCACGATCCCGCGGCGTTGTCGGACAACAGCCGGCTGCTCGTAACGGTCGTGTACGTCGCCGACACGATTTGCTGCCAGGCCAATCATGGTTTCAATCTGACGGCCCTCCGCCAGAAGCTCGACGACGGGGAAATCGCCGGCGTGAGCCTCGACCTGAGCCTGATCGAGCGCACGCGCACCAACCTCCCAGCCTTGCTCGACGCCGCCGGTTCGATGATGGGATAGGCTGATTCGCCGCGGCTGGGCTGGGGACATAGGTGGGGAAAGAAAGACATCACCCGGACACACTCTTTAATAATGAGTGATGTGTGATGTCCCCTTATCCACCCCCCCAACCGGTTGACCTCCCCCGGCGCCCGCGCTCGTTGGCTTCGTTTCGTCACCCCCGAAGCGCGCTGCCAATGTAAAAACCTCGTTTCTGCGCAATGCGGAGCGCTTTTGCTGAAATTTCGTTGGCTTCGATTGGCTTCGTTTCGTTGATTTGCGTTCCCGAAACAAATGCACCCCGGCTCCCGCCGACGGGTATGAGCTGCGCACGGTTCTCGACCCCTGCGCGAGCTGACCCCCGCGCGGCGGAAGCGCGCGAATCGCTCGTCGCAAATGCGGCACCTTCGCGCTCGTGCATGTCGGGC
>JBBSLV010000599.1:0-1752 GCA_038233535.1 Tepidisphaerales bacterium
AGATCGACAAGGCGCTGCTCCCGCGCCTGCACGAATCGTACGAAGTGACGGGGACGCTCAACGCCCAGGGCGCCCGCTCCCTGGGACTCCGCGAGGGAACTCCCGTCGTCGGCGGCGCGGGAGACCAGGCCGCCGGCGCGGTCGGCAACGGAATTGTGACATCGGGCATCGTCAGCGCGACGCTGGGCACGAGCGGCGTCGTCTTCGCGCACGCCGATCAACCCACGCGCGACCCGGAGGGCCGCGTCCACACGATGTGCCACGCCGTGCCCGGCAAGTGGTGCGTCTTCGGGTGCATGCTCAGCGCCGGCGGAAGCTTTCAATGGCTTCGCAACCAGCTCGGGCAAAACGAAATCGCGCAGGCGAAAAAGAAGAAGGTCGATCCCTATGAGCTGTTGATCGCCGCCGCTCAACGCGCCCCCCGCGGTTGCGAAGGACTCTTTTTTCTCCCCTACCTGACGGGCGAGCGCTGCCCCCACCCCGACCCCGCCGCGCGCGGCGCCTGGATCGGCATCACGTCGCGCACCACGCGCGACATGCTCATCCGCTCGGTCCTCGAAGGCGTCACCTACGGGATGCGCGACGCCCTGGAGATCATGAAGGGGATGGACCTCCCCATCTCCCAAGTCCGCGCCAGCGGCGGGGGTTCACGCTCCCCTTTCTGGCGTCAGCTCCAGGCCGACGTCTACCAGCAGCCGGTCGTCCTGACCAACGCCACCGAAGGCCCCGCCTACGGCGTCGCCCTGCTCGCCGGCGTCGGCACCGGCGTCTGGAAGAGCGTCGAGGAAGCCTGCAAGGGTTCGATCAAGCAGACCCGGAAAGTGTCCCCGAACAAAAATCCCGCCGCCGTCTACGAGCAGCACTACCGCGTCTACGACAAGCTGTACGGCGATTTGAAGGATCGCTTCGCTGAGATGGCGGCGCTGAAGTAGCGCTAGTAGTGATGTCGCGCTTGCAGGAACGTAATTCGGTCGCGAGCCACGACGTAGACGACTCTGTGCTCGTCCGTCAGTCGGCGCGACCACACGTCCGCGCCGAGTCGCTTGAGTGGCTCGGGCTTGCCAATCCCAACGAACGGATCGCGGAGGATCACCCGAACGAGATCCAGAAGCCGCAGCGCCAGTTTCCGCTCGTTCGCGATGAAATGGGCAAGGTCTTGGATGAACTGCTGATCAAAGACGGCATCGCGGGTTCGTGCTGCCAAAGCTCACCCTAGTCCGGGAATCCCACGTGCTTACGAAGTTGGGCGAGGGTCATCCTCCGGCCCTTCCCCGCACGCACCCGCCGCAGGGCACGTAACAACCGGCGGCGGTTCTTCGGCGACGCGAGCAGGTAATCCGTCGTGTCGAGATGACGCAGCTTTTCCGCCGGGATGATCGCGACATCCGGGCGACCGGGACGCTTGATGATGACCGTGCCGTCTTCGTCCAGCGCCCGATCGATCAACGCGCCCAGCGCAGAACGAGATGCATCGCCTTTCGTGACGGCCATACGTTCACGGTACTACCGCATCGCGATATTGGTCAAGTTACGCAATCGTCCGATCAACGTGTTCGCCGGCGGCGCAGGGCGCATACGCCGAGCAGTCCCAGTGCAAACATGCTGCCTGGCTCGGGGATGATTTTGTAGACATCGCCCGTCGCGATGTTGGTGATGTACAGCTCGCCGAACGCGTCTTCGCCGAAGGAATTGATGCTGAAGCGGCCGAAGAACGCGCCGGTGGGGTCGAGCTGGGCGGTGCGGTCGGTGATG
>JBBSLV010000600.1:0-1751 GCA_038233535.1 Tepidisphaerales bacterium
CATACCGTCCGTCGGCGTCTGGAGCGTCACGGGGCGCTTGAGAAATGTGTTGGGCTTGTCGGCCATCGGGACGAAGATGACGGGCTTGCCTTCGATGGTCTGCACCGCGCTATCCGGCACGGCGAGGACCGACTGCGTGGTGGGCGACTTCGGCTGGCTGATCTCGGCCTGGGCGAACATCCCCGGCTTGAGGCGGCCGGCGCCGTTCTTCACTTCGATCCGCACGCGCACCGTGCGCGTGGAGGGATCGAGTTCCGCCGCGACGAATGACACGATCCCTTCAAACTTCTCGTCCTTCAACGCCGCGACCGTGACGGTTGCCGGCGATCCGACCGCCACGTCCGCCAGCTTCGCCTCCGGCACTTCGGCCAGCACCCACACGGTGCTCAGGTCGGCCAGCACCAGCAGCGATTCCTTCTCGGGGTGGACCAACTCGCCCATCGTCACCTCGCGGCGAATCACCTGCCCGGCGATCGGGGCGCGGATCGTGTAGGTCGGGTTGATCTCGCCGGACTTGGCCAAGGCCTCAACCGCGGGATGGTCCATTCCAAGGAGGTGAAGTTTGCTTTCCGCCGCAAGCAGCGCGGCGTTGGCCGTCTGAAGCATTCCCTGCGCCGCCTGATAGTCCGCCTGTCGCCGCTGGACTTCGGTCAGGGCAATCCCCTGATTTTTATCGTACAGCGCCTTGGCCCGGTCGAAGCCGCCTTGGGCCAGTTCCACGGCCGGTTTTGCCGTCGCCACCATCGTGCGCTTCTGGAGCAGGTCGCTCTGCGCCTCGCCCAATTCCGGGCTGTTGACGATCACCAGCACGTCTCCCTTCTTCACCACGTCCCCCTGCCGGACCTTCAGCTCAGCCACGCGCCCGGCGACGGCCGAGCCGACGTGCGCCATCTGCTCGGCGTTGAACTCAACGCGGGCGGGGACCGTGAACGACGGCGTGAGCGCGTGGGTCTTGGCCGCCGCCAGTTCAACGCCGAACGTCTCGACCGCCTGCGGCGAGATGACGATCTGATTGAAACGCTCCTTGAAGATGCGCTGGGCTTCCACCAATTCGATCCTGCCCGAGTCGTCTTGAAACAGCGTCTGGAACTCGTCGGCAAAATGCTGCGTGAACAGCGCGTACTTCCCCGCGCTGGGCACGTTCACCGGGAAACGCATCTCTTCGGTTCCGCCGACTTGGAGTTGGTAGAACTTGCCATCCGGCGCGATCGGTGTCCCCGGCGCCGTGGGCGCGGCTTGCCCATCAGACACGCGCTTGGCTTCCTGCACCACCCCGTTAAGCCCCTCCGGCGTCGCCGTCGGAACGGGTATGAGCGCGATGTTCATCGACTCGTCCGGACCGGGCTGCATCACGAGGTCGATCGTGCCCTGCGGGAGCGTGTAGACGCCCATCCACTCGAATGGCGGATCATCTCCGAGCGCCGTATCAACGCTGGCGCTGACGGCGGCAGCCGTCTCTTCGCCGGATTCGCCATGCTTATCGGCGACTTGTCCCTCTCCACATCCGGTTGCGAGCGCGATGCACGCGAGCAGGGCGAAATGGAGGCCGGCGCGGCGAATGTCCCGTCGTTGGCGATGAAGGTTCGTCGGGTGAATCGGCGTGTCTTTCATGTGCTGTTTCCTTTTGTGTGCGTGTCTGGTCCAACGGAGCTTCAAGGAGTTTGATTTGTCGGAACGGTCGTCGGGGACGAAACCGGGACCACGCGCTGCGACGTTGCGGCCGGCACGGACTTGACGAGCGCTTCGGCCAC
>JBBSLV010000601.1:0-1702 GCA_038233535.1 Tepidisphaerales bacterium
GATGATGCTGATGACGTGGTGTCGCTTGCAAAGGGCGACAAAGTCCTTTGCCCGGCAAAGCAGCTCGCCCGATTCCAGAGATTTTTCGCGGAGTTGAAGACAGTCGGCGCCGCCAAGGATCGCTTGATCCGCGACGTCCAACCAGGGGCGCGTGCAGCTCGACTCGGTGATGAGCACGTACAGTCGAACATCCGCAAAGCTGCGAGCGGCAGAGGAAAGGGTCAGCGCGATCTGCCTTTCAACGTCATAGAACCGGTAACGGATCGATTCGACCTTCGACGCGGCGACGGGATCGATCGTCTTGAGGTATTCCTCAATCGTCCGCAGCGCTTCCCCCAGCCGCTTGCCCGCGGCGGTGACAACGTGGGCAACGTCTTCGCGGGACCGCTCGGCCGGCGTCTTGGTGCCGGTCCCGACGTCGCCGGGGGTATCGCGGTGGAGGATTGCTGCATCGATGAGCCTCGATGTGGCGGCAGCGAGGTCGTGGCGGAGGGTCTTCAGTGAGCCGCATAACACTTCATCGTCCAAAGCGAAGCGCGCGTGTTCCTCGATGACGCGCAGGGCTTCGCGGGCGCGGTTGGCGTTGGCGTCGAGGATGCGCAGGACGGGTCCGTTCATGCCAAAGGTCGGGAGGGGCCGATTATAGGACCATCGCGCGAGGTCGCCACCCGCGCGCCTGCTGCGCGCGCCGGCGCGCACGCTTCATTCTTATCAGGGAAGGACCGGGCATGAACCGTCGCAAAGTCGCATTTCAAAAGGGACTGACCGCTTTAAACGCGAAAAAAACCCCGTTCCTGACGCGCCCACGCCGCACTATTTGCGCGATCCGCCCGAGCCTCTACAATGACGCCGGTATGCTCCAACCCAACCAGATCCTTACCGGCGATTCAATCCAGATCCTCAACAACGCGCAGGAAGGGTGGGCCGACCTCGTCTTCGCCGACCCCCCGTTCAACATCGGATATCTGTACCACGGTTACGATGACGAGAAAGACGTCGACGAGTACGTCAACTGGTCGGAGCAGTGGATGCGCGCCGTGCATCGCGCGCTCAAGCCCGACGGCTCATTTTACCTGGCGATCGGGGACGAATTCGCCGCCGACCTGTGCCAGGTCGCGCGGCGCAAGATCGGGTTCAACCTCCGGAACTGGATCATCTGGCATTACACGTTCGGGCAGCAGACCAAGCGGATGTTCGCCAAGAGCCACACGCACATCCTGTACTTCACAAAGGAGAAGGACGGGTTCACGTTCAATCCCGACGAAGTGCGCGTCGCCAGCGCCCGCCAGACGACATACAAGGACACCCGCGCCAATCCCAAGGGAAAGTTGCCGGATGACACGTGGTATCTCCGCCCGCCGGAAGCGGCGCCGCACGGGTACTTCGAGCCTGGCATGGACACCTGGAACGAGAGCCGCGTTTGCGGCACGTTCAAGGAGCGCGAGGGGTGGCACGGCTGCCAGATGCCCATCGGGGTGCTGAACCGGATCATCAAAGCGTCGAGCAATCCCGGCGACATCGTGCTCGACCCGTTCAGCGGAAGCGGGACGACGGCCGTCGCCGCGGCGCTGCTGGACCGCAAATACGTCGGCATCGATCAGTCGGAGGAATACGTGGGCTACGCGAGGAAGCGGCTGGCGCACGCGCTGGAGACGGTGAAGGGGGCGACGGAGGTGATGGGTGCGCCAGGGGCAACCGGGCC
>JBBSLV010000602.1:0-1691 GCA_038233535.1 Tepidisphaerales bacterium
CTGGACGCGATGGATTCGTTCTACCAGCGCGCGTACAACCTGATCAGCTCGAAGCAGGCTCGCGAGGCGTTCGACGTCAACGCCGAGCCGGATGCGATCAAAGACGAGTACGGCAAGAATCCCGCCGGGATGCGCATGCTCATGAGCCGCCGGCTCGTCGAGGCGGGCGTGCGGTTCGTGTCGATGACTTTCGGCTCGTGGGACCACCACGCCGGTATTGCCGGCGGATTTAACAATCAGATGCCGCCGTTCGACCAGGCGCTGGCGACGCTCATCATCGACCTGGAGCGCCGCGGGCTGCTCGACTCGACGCTCGTGATGGTCACCAGCGAGTTCGGCCGCACCCCGAAGATCAACAAGGACAACGGACGCGACCACTGGCCGCGCGTGTTCAGCATCGTGCTCGCCGGCGGGGGCATCAAGAAGGGCCAAATCTACGGCTCATCTGATGCGACGGCGGCCGAGCCGAACACCGACCCGCTCACCGTCGAGGACATGGCGACGACGGTTTACAACCAGCTGGGGATCGTCGCCGACAAGGAATTGATGGCCCCCGGCGGACGCCCGATCGAAATCTGCGACGGTGGACGCGTGGTGGAGGAGCTGCTCGTTTAGAGAAGGCGCCAATTGTCATTCCGAGCCTCATGTGGTGCGCCCCACCCGCGAGGGACGAAAAGAAATCGGAGCACGGATTGTTGTACGCATGATGCGACGGGCGTGGGTGATCTTCGCGTTTTTTGCGGCTTTGACGGGCGTTACGCTCGCCGGCGCCGCATCCCCGGAGCTTACGACCATCCTCCCGCGCGGCGGACAACGCGGCACCGAGATCGACGTCGTCCTGGACGGCGATCGGCTCGGCGATGCGCAGGAAGTCCTCGTTTACTCCCCCGGCGTCACCGTCTCCAAGCTCGACGGAACCAACCCGAAGCAGCTTAAGGCCAAAATCACGATCGCCCCCGACGCCCCGCTTGGCGAACACTGTTTCCGCGTCCGCACCGCCACCGGCATCACGCCGCTGCGCACGTTCTACGTCGGCGCGCTTCCCATCGTGAACGAGGCCGAGCCCAACACCGAATTCGACAAGCCGCAGAAGATCGACCTGAACGTGACGGTCCACGGGTTCGTCGATAACGAGGACGTCGATTACTACGCGATTGACCTGAAGAAAGGCCAGCACATCACCGCCGAGGTGGAAGGGATTCGGCTGGCGACCAACACGTTCCCGATCTTCGATGCTTACGTCGCCATTCTCGACGCCAGGCGCTTTGAGCTGGCGGTCAACGACGACTCGGCGCTGTTCCTTCAGGATCCCGTCGCGTCCGCAATCGCTCCGGAAGACGGCACATACATCGTCCAGATCCGCGAAAGCGCCTACGGCGGCGACGGCAGCTGCCAGTACCGGTTGCACGTCGGCACGTTCCCCCGCCCGCGCGCCGTGTTCCCGCCGGGCGGGCAGGCGGGGACGGAGCAACCGGTCCAGTTCATCGGCGACGTCGGCGGCACGTTCGAGCAGACGTTCAAGCTGCCCGAACCACTCGCGCACCACTTCCCGCTCTTCGCCACGCGCGACGGAGCTACCGCCCCTTCCGCCAACCGGTTCCGCGTCTCCCCGTTCCCCAACACGCTCGAAGCCGAGCCCAACGACGAGATCAAGACGGCCACACCCGTCGCGTCGCTGCCGGTCGCGATGA
>JBBSLV010000603.1:0-1682 GCA_038233535.1 Tepidisphaerales bacterium
GATGTCCACGCCGTCGAACGCCATCCCGGCGATGAGGTCCAGCACCGCGTCGTGCGCCAAAAGCGGGAAGGTGAAGTCAGCGCAGGCGAGCTTCCACTTCGTCATCGCGTCTCCATGAATCGGGTTGTGCCCGGGTGCTCCCACTCGGCGGCGGCGAGGTAGCCGCAGTCGACGATCAGCGACGTTCCGGTGACGCCGGCAGAGTCCTCGCAGGAAAAATAGAGCACCGACCTGGCGATGTCGTCGGGCGTGAGCGACACGCCCATCGGCACCCGGCGCAGCCGCGCCGCGATGGCGGCTTCGGGGTCGGGTGTCTTGTTCATGTGCTCGCGGAACATCGGGGTGTCGGTGATGCCCGGGCAGACGCAGTTGCAGCGCAACCCGTGTGCGGCGTAGTCCAGCGCGATCGACTTGCTGAGCTGCAACACCGCGCCCTTCGACGCGGTGTACGCCGGCGTCGAGCCCTGGCCGACGAAGCTGCCGACCGAACCGATGTTCACCACGTAACTGCGCGGATTCTTCCGCATGTGCTCAATCCCATGCTTGACGGACAAAAAGATCGACTTGACGTTCACGTCCATCAGCCGGTCCCAGTCGGCGACGTCGAGCTCGTGCAGTTGTTTGACCTGCACGATGCCGGCGCAGTTGACGATGGTCTGGAGTCCGCCGAACTCCGCAACCGTTCGCTCGATGGATGATCGCACGGAAGCCTCGTTCCGCACGTCGCACTCGATGAAGACCGCCGCGCCCCCCGCGGCGCGAATTTCCTCGGCAATCGGTTTGCCCTTTTCCACCTGAAGGTCGATCAGCGCCACGGCCGCGCCCTCGCGCGCGAACAGCCGCGCAATCGCTTCGCCCATCCCCGACGCCGCCCCGCTGACCCACGCCACCTGGTTTTGAAGTCGTCCGCTCATGATTCAAACACGTCGCCGGCAGAGGCCGCGTGGCAGCGATCACTCCCCCGTGGGCAGCTTAATGGGCAGATCGAGCCAGGCCAAGCCGATATCCCGCCCGACATGGCTCGTGCCTTCCCCGGCGACGCCGTCGTAGAAAATCGCCAGCCGGTCGCCGGTGCGGATCACGCTGGGCAGGCCGACCACGCGCTTCGACCAGTTGGAATTGCTCCCGTCGAGCACGACCGCCTTGTTCCTGCGGTCCCAGCGGTTGAGGTTCTTCGACCAGTAAACCCAGATCGCATCGGTATACTCGCCGTGCTGCTTGTCCATACCCACGTGATTCGTGAAGAGGAACCATGTCTTGTCTTGGGGCTGGTAGTAAAGCGAGGAGTTTTCGACCTGCTCGTCCAGCGGAAGGATGGGCTTGGCGTCGACCTTCCACCGGCCGTTGAGGTTGCGCGTCCGCGCAATGCCGATCGTGCGCTTGTAGGTGTTGGGGCTTGTTTCAGTAGCGGCGCAGAAAAACTGAAGGTATTGGCCGCCCTGACGGATGATATGCCCCGGGGACGCGGTATGGCTGTAGTACGTTCCGGGCTTGCAGCGGAAGGGCACGACCTTTGGCTGCTTCACCCACGGCCCCTCGGGGCTATGGCTCGTACCCTTCATCGCCTGATACGGGATGGCGGGAATCCGCTCCGGGGGGGGCGTGGTGTTGGGCGTGTCGACCTAGAACAGATGCCAAGTAAAGCCGTGCGTTAGAGGCACCCCGTAGCTGGCCGTGCCGGA
>JBBSLV010000604.1:0-1676 GCA_038233535.1 Tepidisphaerales bacterium
GCAGATCATCGCCCACGAGAGCGGCCTCGCCGATGTCGCCGACCCGCTTGGCGGATCGTATTTCGTCGAACGGCTTACGCTCGACATGGAGCGTGAAGCGCACGCGTACTTCGACACCATCGACGGGATGGGGGGGATGGTCGAGGCGATCGAGCAGGGCTTTCCCCAGCGCGAGGTCGCCGAAGCGTCGTACCGCTTCCAGCAGGCTTTCGAAAAAGGCGACAAGATCATGGTGGGGGTCAACGCCTACGCCCAGCCCGGCGAGCCGCCGTTTCCGATTCTCTACATCGACGACACCGCCGCGACCACCCAGCTGGCGCGGCTGGAAAGCCTGAAGCGCAGCCGCGACAACGTTCGCGTCCGCCGCAGCCTCGACGTGCTCCAGACGGCCGCGCGCGGCCGCGACAATACGATGTACGCGCTGCTCGACTGCGCCCGCGCCTACGCCACCGTCGGCGAGATGTGCGACGCGCTCCGCGAGGTCTGGGGCGAGTACCAGGAAGAGGCGATGATCTGAACGCAGTGGACAGCCTCCCGTTGCCAGCGTCCCGCTTCCCGCTTCCCGTGTCCAGCACGGTTCGGCGATCTGGACAATCGCGACCCCACGCGGATGACCGAAAACTGGAAACCGGTAACGAGAAGTGGCAGCTGGCAGCTGAAAGCGGGAAGCTGGCAACTGGAGACTGGCAACCGAGAGCGAAGCGCCAAGCTGGAAGCGGGAACCGGCACGCTGGAAGCGGACATAATGCCCAAGATTCGCGTCGTTATTGCCAAGCCCGGGCTCGACGGGCATGATCGCGGGGCCAAGGTCATCGCCCGGGCGCTGCGTGACGCCGGCATGGAGGTCATCTACATGGGGCTGCGCCAGACCCCGGAGATGATCGTCGCCGCCGCGCTTCAGGAGGACGCCGACGTCATCGGGCTCTCGATCCTCTCGGGCGCTCACATGCACATCTGCCCGCGGGTCATGCAGCTGCTCGAGGAGAAGGGCCTGGACGACGTGCTCGTGGTCATCGGCGGCATCATCCCCGACGTCGACGTGCCGGTGCTCGAGGCCGCGGGGGTGAAGGGCATCTTCCTGCCCGGCACGCCGATGCAGAACATCATCGATTTCATCGCGGGACACGTCCGGACCCGCACGGAACAGGTCTGATCCGACATGCCTTACAAGCTCCTGCTCGCCGACGACAGCGTCACCATCCAGCGCGTCATCGAGCTGACGTTCGCCGACGAAGACATCCAGGTCCTGGCCGTCAGCGACGGCAAGAAGGCCATCGCCAGCATCCAGTCCGACCGGCCCGACATCGTCCTTGCCGACGTCGGCATGCCGGAGCGCGATGGCTACGAAGTGGCCTCCTTCGTCAAGAGCACGGCCGGGTTCTCCCACATCCCCGTGCTGCTGCTGACCGGCGCCTTCGAGCCGATAGACGACGCCCGCGCGAAGGCGGTCGGTTGCGACGGCGTGCTGGTGAAGCCGTTCGAGCCGCAGATGGTCATCAACCGCGTCAAGGATCTGCTGGCCGGCCGCCGCTCGCCGGGGCCAGCAAGCGCCGCCGCCGCGGCCTCTGGCGACTCGCAGCGGCCGGCTGACACCCGGGGCGTCGCGGCGGCTCCGACCGCCGCGCCTGCCGGATCGCTGGAGGACTACTTCGATCGGCTCGACGCCGCCTTCGCGA
>JBBSLV010000605.1:0-1672 GCA_038233535.1 Tepidisphaerales bacterium
AGCGCCTTGGCCGCCAGCACGTGCCACGTCGGCACGGGCAGGGTCAGCAGGCGCACGATCGTGCCTTCGGCGCGCTCGGGCGCGATCAGCGCCATCGCGGCCATCAGCGGGAAGATGCCCCCGCCGATCAGGATTGTCATCGCGATGAGTTGCTCGTCGGGCATCACGCGCGTGCGCAGCCCGATGATCGTGTACGTCGCAAGCAATGCGACGCCGAACCCCATCCGCCAGCGCTGTTCACGCCACTCTTTCCAGACCAGGGCTTGCCACATGACCATCCTCCTCTCGCTTGCCGATGATGTAGGCCTCGAAGATTTCATCGAGGTTCAGGTCGATCACGTCGTACGTTGCGGCTGTGCGCTCGACGGCATGCACGGCACGGTCGATGTCGTCGACGACGATCGCCACCTGGTTCCCGCGCCGCTTGACGTCGAGCGTGCCGGGGAGCGGACCGATCGAATCGAATTCGAAGGCCGGCATGATGATCTGCTTCACGCTGTCGCGGAGTTGCTCGGTGGGCGAGTGCCGCAGGATGGAACCGCGGTCGAGGATGGCAACGGAATCGGCCACGGGCTCGACCTCGTACAGCAGGTGCGAGCTGAAGAAGATCGTCACGGCGCTGCCGTGGAAGTGGGTGACGAGGTCGCGGAGGAACTCCTTGCGCACGATGGGGTCGAGGCCGAGCGTTGGATCGTCGAGGATGATCAGCCGCGGGTGGTGCGCCAGCGCCAGCAGCAGCCCGAGGCGCACGCTCTGCCCTTTGGACAGCACTTTTACCTTCGTCTTCATGGGCAGATCGAACTTCTTCGCCAGGTGATTCGCCCAGTCGTGATTCCACGTCGGGTAGAACGGCGCGGTGAACGAGATCATCTGCTGCACGGTCATCCAGCCGAACATGTGCTGGTCCTCCGCGAGGTATCCAACGCGGCGGCGGATCTCCATCGCGTCGGTGGCGGGATCAAGCCCAAGCACGCGGACGCTCCCCGCATCCGGCTTGTGCAGCCCCAGCAGCATGCGGATCGTCGTCGTCTTGCCCGCGCCGTTGCGCCCGAGGAACGCGAACGTCTGCCCGCGGGCGACGGTGAGGTTCAGATCGTGCAGGATCGCGCGCTTGCCGAACCGCTTCGACACCGAGCGAATCTGGATGACCGGCTCGGCCGAGGGGTCGTCGGCTTGATTTGCGATCCCTTCTTCGAGGGTCGATGTGACGCTGCTCATGAGCTGCTCCCTTTGGAGAACGCCGGCTCGTCGCCGACTTCGCGAATGGCCTGATTGATGAGTTGATGAAGTTCGTCCGAATCGACGCCGATCGCCTCGGCGCGTCGCACGAGCCGGCGGATGTCCTGCTCGAGAAGTGTTTTCTCCGCCTTGAGCCGCCCGCTCGGCAGCCGATCGGCGACGTACGTGCCGTCGCCGTGACGGCGCTCGAGCAGCCGTTCGGCGGTAAGCCGCTCGTAGACGCGGAGGATCGTGTTCTGGTTGACCGCCAGCTCCTGCGCAAGCTGTCGCACGCTGGGCAATCGGTCGCCGGGCAGCAGCGCCCCGCTGGCGCAGCGCGTGCGAATCTGCTCGGCGATCTGCCGGGTAATGGGGACGCCGGAAGCTGATTCGACGCGGATGAACATGCTAAGTGATTACAAATATATAACAGTAGTCACTGAATGCAAGGGAA
>JBBSLV010000606.1:0-1661 GCA_038233535.1 Tepidisphaerales bacterium
GCGAGGACAAGAAGTTCGTCGACAAGCAGTTCGTCTGGGCCGACGCGAAGATCGAGGGGGATTCGGTGATCGTCAGCGCAGAAGGCGTCGAAAAGCCCGTCGCGGTGCGCTACGGATGGGCCGATAACCCCGAAGTCAACCTGTATAACGGCGCCGCCTTGCCGGCGTCGCCGTTCCGCACGGACGACTTCCCGATGATCACGGCGGGCAAGGCGCAGTAATTGTCGTGTCCCCTCGCCCTGTGGAGATGATCCCGATAAACTCCCCCTCGCCATGAAGGACAAACTCCGCGGCGTCTTCACGCCCAATCTCGTTCCGCTCGATGCGCGCGGGAACATCAACGAGGACGAGCTTCGCCGCTACGTCGACTGGCTGATCGCCGGCGGCGTGCATGGGCTGTACCCCAACGGCTCGACGGGCGAGTTCACCCGCTTCACCGCGCTTGAGCGCCGGCGGATCATCCAGATCGTCTGCGACCAGGCCAACGGCCGCGTGCCCATCCTCGCGGGGGCGGCCGAGGCGAACGTGAAGGAGACGATCCGCGCCTGCGAGCTGTATCACGAGTACGGCGCCCGCGCGGTCGCGATCGTCTCGCCGTTTTATTACAAGCTCTCGCCCGAAAGCGTCTACGCGTATTTTCGTGAGATCGCGCTGCACAGCCCCATCGACGTCACGCTCTACAACATCCCGATGTTCGCCAGCCCCATCGACGTGCCGACGATCAAGCGGCTGAGCGAATTCGAGCGGATCATCGGCATTAAGGATTCGTCCGGCGACGTCGCGTTCATGGCCCGGATGATCAACGCCATCCGCCCGCTGCGCCCGGACTTCACGTTCCTCACCGGGTGGGACGTCGTGCTGATGCCCATGCTCATCATGGGCGCCGACGGGGGAACCAACGCGACGAGCGGCATCGTGCCGGAGCTGATGCGCAAGCTCTACGACCTTGTGATCGCGGGCAGGCTCGACGAAGCGTTGCCGCTGCAAATGCGCATCCTCGAAGTGTTCGACGCGATGCTTTATTCCGCCGACTTTCCGGAGGGGTTTCGCGCGGCGGTGGAACTGCGCGGGTTTGACTTCGGCGCCGGCCGCCAGCCGCTTTCCGAGACGCAGAAGGTCGATCGGGGCGCGCTTCAGCGCGTGCTCCAGTGCATCCTTTCCGATTTCGGCGTGGTGGATGCCCCGCTGGAAGGCTGCGCCCCGCGCAGCGGGAACATTGAGCAGGACAAGGTCCGGCAGGTGACCGACGCCGTCATGGCCCGGTTGCGCGACCGCGGGGTGGTGTGACGCGTCGTCGCGCTGATCAGCCCGGCAGGAGCCGCCGGAGCATTCCGGCGCTGCCTCATCCCGTCCGTCTTGCTATTACCGCATGATGCCGCCTTACTTTGATCAGGCGTGGGAGACGCTCAAGGCGATGGGCCAGACGTTCGTCGCGCGCCTGCCGCTGATCGTCCTGGCATTGATCGTCTTCTTCGCGATCTTCTTCGCAGCGCGGGGGGTGCGCGCGATCGTGCGGCGGGCTGCCAGCGAGAAGCGCCGTCACCGCAACCTCGGCCTCGTCCTCGGCCGGATCACGCAGGGGGTGATGATCGCGCTCGGGGCGCTGATCGCGCTGATAATCGTGTTCCCCTCGTTCAAGGTCGCCGACCTCGTCGGCATCC
>JBBSLV010000607.1:0-1654 GCA_038233535.1 Tepidisphaerales bacterium
ACGGTGAGGATCTGGCCGGTGGTTTTCACCTGCCCGTGAAGAGCGTGGTGAAGGTAACGGGGATTCCCATCCAAAGACCGAAGAGGGCGCCCACGAGCAGCACTACCCATGTGCGGGGGCGAGCGTTCAGTCGCAGGAGTGGAGCCGTGAGGAAAATCGCAAGGACTCCAGCGATGATCGTACGGAATGGGACCTGGTTCCACTCGTCGGAACGCAGTTGCCCGTAATAGAGGTACGCTCCGACCGTCGTCCCTGCTGCGCCGCAGAACGCCCCAGCCAAGCAGCAGACTAGAGCACCTTGCCTGATCAGCGCTCATAGCCGCAGGATTTGAAGTAGCTGCGGCAGTCATCGGGTGTCACTGTTGTCAGCGCCATTTTGATCGCTTCGTCCAAGGCCTCAAGCGTCCCGGCGGCGGCGGCTCTGAGGGACGCTTTGACCTTGCTCCACATCTTCTCGATCGGATTGAAGTCCGGGCTGTAGGCCGGCAGATACCACACGCTGGCGCCCGCGGCCTCGATCGCCCGTTCCACACCCGGGCCCTTGTGGGCGCTGAGATTGTCCATCACCACCACGTCGCCCGGTCGCAGGCACGGCGACAGCACCTGCTCGACCCATGCCTCGAACAACTCGCTGGTCATCGCACCACGGCAAGTGACGCTGGCGTCGCGTATCAGTCCTTCCTGGCGAACGGCGGTGAGCATCGTCACCGTCTGCCAGTGCCCGCCGCTGGCGCTGTCGTTGCATCGCTCCCCGCCTCGGCTGCGACCGTAGAGGCGGGTCATGTGCGTCTTGGCTCCGCTCTCATCGAGACAGACCAGACGAGCCGCCCCCGCAAGACGCGCCGCCGACGCAAAGCTCACGCGACGAGCCGCCACGTCAGGCCGCTGCTGCTCACGCGCCACCAGCGACTTTTTTTGTAGCGGTAGCCCAGCTTCATCAGCACGCGGCAGATGGTGCTCTGCACGACCTTGTCGCCTGTGAGCCTCACCAGTTCCCGCAGCGTCACGCCGGGACGCGTCTCGATTTCCTGTCGCAATCGATCGATGTCGTCGGCCGTGAGCTTGATCGGTACCGGTCGGGCACCGCACCGCCGGGGTTCAAGCCGGCCATCGGCGGCGCGGCGGCGCCACTTGCGAAGCGTGGTGGGGTGAATCTCCAGGCGGAGGCCCACATCTTCGGGTCGTTCACCTCGCCGCATCGCCCGCACCGCACGTTCTCGAAGATCCATTGAATATGCTGCCATGCCGGCATTGTCTCAAATGAGACGCGATGGCGCAAATTGCTCTAATGGGGTGGGGCCGCATCGGCGATCGGAAAACGTGCCGGTGGATTGCGCGGGGATGCGCCGGCGCGGGTTCAGTTTCGGTGGCTCAGAGCGTCCCATGCCATCAAGCGGGGATGCGCCAGCGGGGGGTGAGCTGCAGGAACCGGCCCGCCGCCTCGGCCGACATGGGGCGGGCGATGAGGTATCCCTGGGCGTAATCGGCCCGGATGCCCTGCAGGGCCTCGAAGTGGCGGGCGGTCTC
Source organism: Tepidisphaerales bacterium (assembly GCA_038233535.1). GTDB lineage: Bacteria > Planctomycetota > Phycisphaerae > Tepidisphaerales > Tepidisphaeraceae > DASYWJ01. The sequence continues at coordinate 1,528 of JBBSLV010000607.1, forward strand.
GACCCCCTCGATCGCCACGACTGTCCCCGTCGCGTGCGCCATTTGCGACACCGCGCGGACGATCGACAGATCCTGCCCCCAATTCGCGGACCTCACGTCCGGTCCCGGCGAAGCGCCGATGAAGAGG
>JBBSLV010000608.1:0-1650 GCA_038233535.1 Tepidisphaerales bacterium
CAGCGTGATCTCCTCCGCCGGCGCACGGGGTTCACCTTTGACATCCGCCACGTTGTCGTCCGCGACATCGACAAACACCGTGCGACGACCGGCACGAAGGAAAGACTCCCGCTCACAACCAACGCCGAAGCCGCGATTGACGACCCGAAGACGCAGATCGTCATCGAGTTGATCGGCGGCACGACGGCGGCCGCGTCGCACATCGAGCGGGCGCTGAAGCTCGGCAAGCCGGTCGTCACGGCCAACAAAAGCCTCCTCTCCGGTCGCGGCGGCGAGCTGTTCGCGCTGGCGCGCAAGCACGACACCTGCATCGCTTTTGAGGCCAGTTGCGGCGGCGGCGTGCCGATCGTCGAGTCGCTCATGAAAGGGCTGCTCGCCAATCGCATCGACGCGCTGGTCGGCATTGTCAACGGCACGTGCAACGTCATTCTCACCCGCATGACCCGCAACGGGTGGAGCTACGATGAGGCGCTCAAGGAAGCGCGGCGGCTGGGGTTTGCAGAGGCTGACCCGACGCTCGACGTCTCCGGTCGCGACGCGGCCCAGAAACTGGCGCTCCTCGCGAGCCTGGCGTTCAACGTCGGCGTGTTGGAATCGGACATCCACGTCGAAGGCATCGACACGATTCAGCCGACGGACATCGGATTCGCGCGCGACCTCGGCTACGTCATCAAGCTGCTCGCGATCGCCGAGCGGGCGGAGGGTTCTGGGTTGGGGGTTCAGGATCCAGGAAAGTCGGAAGAGAAAACCGGGACGGGGACGGTTTCCAATTCCCTGAACCCTCTGATCCTGCGCGTCCATCCCACGCTCGTCCACAAAGATGACGTGCTCGCCGAAGTGGGCGGTAGTTTTAATGCCATCAGCGTCTACGGCCACGCACTCGGCCATGCACTGTTCTATGGCCGCGGCGCCGGACAGATGCCGACCGCCAGCGCCGTCGTCAGCGACCTGCTGGGCGTCGCACTCGGCACGACGCCGCTGGCGTTCAAGCAACTGCGCATCTTCCCCGACACCACGCCGCGCGCATCGGTCCTGCCCTTCCACGATCTTCAGTCGCGCTACTACCTGCGATTGATGGTGAAGGACCAGCCCGGCGTGATGGGCCAGGTCAGCCAGATTCTCGGCGACAACGGCATCAGCCTAAGCGCGATCCTTCAACGTGAAACCGACGACGGGCAAACCGTCCCCATCGTCATCACCACCCACCGCGCGACCGAAGGCCCGATGCGCAAGGCGCTCGACCAGATCAACGCTCTGCCCGCGATCGCCCCGCCGTCGGTCTGCCTGCGGATCATCGATCAGCCGAAGGAATTCGCCAATGGGTGAGCGTATCCGGTCTGAGGAACGGGCCCATCGCGAGGCGCGGTATAGAAAGGTCCGCGACCGGGAGCCCCTGGAGAACTTGCCGGGCGGGTTGTCGATCGTGCGAGCCATGAAGCACGAGGCGATCGAGCTCTCCTCCCTCACACGCGAAGAACTCGCGTCTCGCACGGGCAAGCGGAACGGTAGTAAGGAGTCGCGAAAGAATAACTTGAACAATTTCTGTTGCGGGTTCCTGCGGCCCGGCGGATACTGCGAGGATGCAGGATGCACCCGTTGCCGAAAGGATTCGGCAGAAGTTCTTGGCGTTGTCGCCGCTCATGGACGAGC
>JBBSLV010000609.1:0-1648 GCA_038233535.1 Tepidisphaerales bacterium
CCAGATCCGTCTTCACCCCGCCTTTTTCCGTCGCCTCCGCGACAAGCCCGACCTTCGACGCGCCGGAATCCTTCGCGGTCTTCCAATATCGTAGCGCCAAATCCATTGCCGCGAGCGTCGTTTCCTCTTTTGTCCCGCCGGCGATCATCAGTTGCTCGCCGTCACGCGTGATGGTGGGCTTGTCCGCCTTGCCCTGGCCGACGTGGATGATCCCGCCGCGCTTTTTCACGTCGTCGGGAAGATCGTCGGCCTGGAAAATGTCGACGACCCGTCCCGTGGCCGACTCCAGCGTCTGGTAGATGACCCACGCCGCCTCCAGTTCCATCACGCTCGCCTCGACGGGATAGACCACGGCGATGGGACGGTTGAAGTCGAAGCCGAGCACGTCCCCGCTGTAGACGACTTCGGCGCTGGTCTGCGGGTCGATCTGCGGCGCGCCTGCGTGGCGGGCCTCGGCCCAGGCGTACCGGAGGAGCGCCCCGTTCTCTCGCTCGATCCGCAGGAACACGTGGTAGAAGCCGGGCTTCGCCTCCTCGGCATCCGGCGGCGAGACGTTCACTCGATGCGTCGTCGACTCGCCTGCCGCGAGACTGAACATCGCGGGTCTGACTTGGGCGGTTTGACGCAACTCCGGGATCGCCGTCCCCTCGGATCCAACGCGAAGCTTGATCGGCTTGTCGCTGGCGTTGCGGATCGTGAACTCCGCGACGCCCTTGCCCTGCTGTAGTTCGAGAACAGGGCGATTCACCTCGATGAGGCGCGTGCCCCCGGACGGGTCGGAATACTTCTGAATCAGCTCCATCATCACCAGCGCTTCGGGCTTGGGCCGGCGGCTGAGGTTGAGCTGCTCGTAATGGCGGATGCCCTTGAGCATCATCGGGCTCATCGCCAGCCCGTCCTGGAACTGGAACTGATACACGTCCGCAATCGCCCGCGTCTTGAGGATGTTCTCGAAGATCGGCGGATAGATTTCCGCTCGCGCCTCGGGTGTCATGCGCGTGAGAAACCGCCAGTTCCACTCGGTGATCACCGGCGGCTTGTTCACCGTCGTCGCGTAGTCGGCGACGGCCAGCCCGAAGTTTTTGCCGCTGTTGATGTTCTCGAGCGAGTCCATGTACGCATGCGCGCCGACCCGGTCAAAGGGCACGCCGAGCTTTGTCAACCGGTCGAACGCGCCGGTGTTCGTGTGTCCCGTGAGGTGCACGGGCATGTCCGGCGCGACCTCTTTCACCGCCTGGTACACGTCCTTCCAGTATGGCACGTCCGCGTCGTAAATCTGGAAGATGAGGATCTCATTGTCGATTTCCACCCCATCAATCAGGTCGCGATGCCGTTTAACGAACTTGGCCGTCTCCCGTGGCGACAATTTGATGTCAAGCAGCGCCTTCAACCCCAGGTGCTTCAGCTCGCCGAAGTAGAAGTCGAGGTATTCGTTGCGCTGCTGCTCGGTGATGTATTCCTTGCCGTCTGCGTCCTTGTCCCAGAGCAGCTCGACGTGGTGCAGCCGGATCAGCTCATACCCCATCGCCTTTGCGATGCGCAGGTCGCGCTTGATGTCGTCGGCGAAGAGTTTGTATTGCCTGACCGTCGCCGGCGCGAGCGGCCAGTAGTAGTCCTTGCTCATGCCCGGCTGCTTCACGGTGACGAA
>JBBSLV010000610.1:0-1595 GCA_038233535.1 Tepidisphaerales bacterium
CGGACGGTGCGCAGCGGATTGCCTGCGCCCGCCCCCTTCAGCGCACGGCGCAAGCGTCCAATCCACACGTCGACCGTGCGCTCGCCGATTGGTGGGGCCTGCTTGCCGAGCCCAGCGATCAGCTCTGCCCGGGTGAGCACGCGGTTGGGGTTCTCGGCGAGGAAGTGCAGCAGGCGGAACTCGTTCGGTCGTAGCGCGATCGGCCGGCCCGCCCAGCGGCCCTGGAGCGCGGCCATGTCGATCGTCAGCTCACCGAACTCGAAACGCGCAGCGGAGCTGCGCGCCGGTTGCTGCGACTGGAGCGCGAGGACGCGGTCGAGCACCGAGGTTCGGTCGAGCGGGCCGACGATGTAGTCGTCCGCCCCGGCGCGCAACGCACGGCGCCGATCCTCCACATCGTCCTCTTCGAGCACCATGGTGATGTGCGCGCCACGCATGCGCGGGTCGTTGCGGATGCGGCGGCACATTTCGAGCCCGGCCAGATCCTCCATCAACCAGTCGACGAAGGCCCACACCGGCCCTTCTACCAGCCGCCGTGGCCCGCCCGCCTCCAGCCGGTCGAAAGCGAACCGCGTGTCGGCGTGGACGAAATCGTCGAACGTCTCCGCCATGCAATCGGTGAGGAAGATGTTGACCACGTCCATCCCCGGCAAACCCTTGTTCGAGGAAGGGATTGCCTCAGGCGTGTGACGCGTTCGTGACAGCCGTACAGGCGTGTGCACGGCGGCTGGCGCTTGGTCAGGTCTTAGCAACGTTTCTGACCTGTCCGTCATCACAGCATTCGGGGGAGGGCAAGATCGTCGTTGGCCTCGACACAGGCTCGGCAATTTTGTTCCGGGACATTCCAAGTTGAGTTGACGGTTGCGGGCAAGGCGCTTGCCGATCGAGCGGCTGCCGCGCGACGGATCCCTCGACGAGTGATACTGAATTGATGGAGATGCTCTACGGGGGGCCTGCGATGGCTCAAGGCAGAAAAGTGGCACGCAACCGTCGCATTGTCTCCTTTCCGTCACGGAACGGTGATTCCGATGTAACAATCATGCGGCACAGGCTTGAGGCGGACGAAGCACCTTCAGGGGAACCGCAGCATGTGTGAAGACGGAAGAGACCTCGCGGCCGGACCTAGCGCCTTAGCTAACATCGCCCGTTTCCCAGTCGCGCCACCTACCACCGCCGAGCTAACTGGGATCCAGCGTCGCCGGTACCGCACGATCTGGATTAGCGACGTTCACTTGGGCACCAAGGGGTGCAACGCTGAACTGCTGATCGACTTCCTCGACCACACCGATAGCGAGACGATGTACCTGGTCGGGGACATCATAGACGGCTGGCGGCTGAAGAAGCGGTTCTATTGGCCGGCCGCGCACAACGACATCGTCTGGCGCATTCTTAAGCGCGCGCGGCGCGGCACGCGCATCGTCTACATCCCGGGCAATCACGACGAAATGTTCCGGCAGTTCACCGGGCTCAACTTCGGAGGGGTGGAGATCCGCCGCGCCGCCTTCCACACGACGGCCGACGGGCGGCGGCTGATGGTGCTGCACGGAGACGAGTTCGACGCAGTCATGCTGGCGCATCGCTGGCTCGCGGTCGTC
>JBBSLV010000611.1:0-1571 GCA_038233535.1 Tepidisphaerales bacterium
AACGCGTCCATCCTCGGCCCGTAAACGTTGAAGTAGCGCAGTGCCACATAATCGAGCCCGTACATCTCGTAAAAGCTGCGCAGCAGCCCCTCGCCGTAGCTCTTCGTGGCGCCGTAGATGGTCCGATTGCCGTAGCCGTGGTGCTGCTCGTTGGTGGGAAACACCTCGGCCTGACCGTAGATCGAAGCGGACGAGGCGGAGACCACGCGCTTGACCTTGGCGGCAACGGCGGCCTCGAGGATGTTGAACGTGCCTGTCGCCAGCACGTCGTGCGCAAGTCTCGGGTTCTCCGCGCAGTGCGTGATCCGGATGGCCGCTTCATGAAAGACGATGTCGATGCCGTCCATTGCACGCAGCACGAGATCCGCGTCGCGAATATCTCCTTCTATGACTGTCACCTTGCCCGAAGCCATCGCGGGAGCCAGATTCTGGCGCCGGCCGCGAGTCAGGTTGTCGAGGACGACAATCTCCTGGAATCCTTCGACGACCAGTCGATCGGCGATGTGCGATCCGATCAGTCCTGCGCCGCCCGTAATCAACGCTCGTTTGTAATCCATGCGCTTGTTTTGACTCGTCCCTGCTCTTGTCGTGCGTTCTGTCGCGATGCGACTAAGAGGAGGATCGTTTGCCGGCTGTTGCCAGGATCGCTCCGGCCAGGCGCTCGCAGACGTCGCTCACCTGCGAGACCGTCATCGACGGCGCCAGCGGCAGGATCACGCCCCGATGCTGAGCGCGCTCGCTCACCGGCAGGTTGCCCCCGCCTCCGGTGGATAGATAGGGCGTTTCCAGGTGTGCGTTCATGACGCCGCGTCGCGTCGACACGCCTTCGTCCAGCATCCTCTGCATCACGGCCCGCTGATTTGAGGATGCAGGAAGCTCGACGCAGTAACTCTGCCAGTTGGTTCGGGCCCATGAGAGCTCGGCGGGAACGCCGACACCCTCGATGGAGGACAGCCGCTCGGCATACTCCGCCGCGATGCGGCGACGCTCCGCCACGATCGACGGTAACCGGGTCAGCTGGACGCGCCCGACTGCCGCCTGCATGTCGGTCATGCGGAAATTGAAGCCGACTTCCGGATAGCTTTCAAAGATCACGTCCCTCGCCCCGTGCCGCACCGTATCCGGCACGCTCATCGAGTGCTGACGCCAGAGGCGGAACTTCGCGTCGAACTCCGGGTTCCGCGTCGTGAGCATGCCGCCGTCGCCGGTGGTGATGACCTTCCGCGGGTGGAACGAGAAGCAAGCAATGTCGCCGTGCGGCCTGCCGATCTTCTCCCAACGGCCGTTCCAGAGAATCTCACTGCCGCTCGCGCACGCCGCGTCTTCAATCACGGCGATCCCGCGACTGCGCCCAATCTCCACGATCCGGGAGAGATCGCACGGCATCCCGAGCTGATGCACGCACAGGATGGCCCTGGTGCGGGGAGTGATGGCCGCCTCGATCAGCGAGGGATCCATGTTGTACGTGCCCGATTCGATGTCGACGAACGCGGGCGCCGCGCCACAGTAGTGGATGGCGTTTGCGGTGGCGATGAAGGAGTGACTGACGGTGACGACTTCGTCGCCCGGGC
>JBBSLV010000612.1:0-1558 GCA_038233535.1 Tepidisphaerales bacterium
CCGCGCCGGCCGAAGTGCGACAAATTGAGGAGCGGCGCAAGCCGCGACCCCCGGTTTCCGACGGGAGCGGGATCAGCGCGCAGCTGATCCGCCTGAACAAGGGTCCGCCGGGGGCGCCCGCCGCCGCCCAGCTTCTTCCCATTAACGCCAGGTTGCAGGATCTGAGCCTGGTCGGCGCGGGCTTCGTCTGCGCGCCCGACCGCGCTTTGCTGGCCGCCCAACGCGGGGAGCGCCTCGCGTGCGTGATCGACTTCCGCGGCACGAAGATCGTCCTCGTCGCCAGCCTCGCACGCGTTGTCTCCATCTCGAACCGCGCCATGCGCGTCGGCGTTGACTTCGCGGCACATGAGAACGAAAAGGCGATGACGGGCAAGCTCGCGGAGCTGGCCAACGTCGTTCAGGAACTCCAGCGACAGGACTCTCTTCGCCGCCGATAGCTGTCGGTCGTGTACAGCGTGATGCACTGCAAGGATCTTAGCAAAAACCTGTTCTTCATCGGGGCGCGGATGGACCGCATCGACGAGCGGTAAACCGGGCCGTGGCGCGTTGATAAGCGAGCACGCACCACTCGCCAACCGCGCAACCGGCATCCGTTGACGCGGAAATCGCGCCCGCGATGATGACGGGTTCGTGAATTACCCGCGCAGCAAGGTCAAGCGGTTCGACTTCGCACCCGGACGGCGCGTGGCGGGGAAGTACGACATCGAGCGCCCGCTCGGAAGTGGCTGGGAGGGCGAGGTTTACGTTATCGTCGAGCGGACCACCGGCATTCGACGCGCGGCAAAATTCTACTACCCCCATCGCGACCCCATGGGCAAAGCCGCCATCGCCTACGCCCGCAAGCTCGACGCGCTGCGCCATTGCCCCATTCTGATGCAGTACCACCATCAGGAGATCGCCTACGTCAAGCGGCGGAAGGTGACCGTCGTCATCAGCGAGCTCGTGGAAGGCCAGAAGCTCTCCGAGTTCCTCGCCGATCAAGCCAGGGCGAAAGCGCTGAGCACGTTCGAGGCCCTCAACGTCCTGTACATGCTCGCCAAGGGCATCAGCCCGATCCACGCCCGCGGCGAGTACCACGGGGACATCCACGACGACAACATCATGATCCGCCGCCAGGGCGTGGGGTTTGAAGTGAAACTGCTCGATTTCTTCGACCTGGGCAAGCCGACGAAGGCCAAGATCCACAAGGACGTGCTCAACCTCGTCGAAGTCTTCCACGTGATCGTCGGCGGGCGAAAGCACTATTCGAAGCAGCCGAAGGTGGTAAAGGACATCGTGCGCGGGCTGAAGGACTCATTGATCCTCCAGCGCTTCCAAAGCGCCGGCGACATTCAGCGGCACCTCGAAAACCTGCAATGGTGAGCGCCGAACGGGCCGGCATTGAGCCGCCTCGCTTGCGAGGCACCCATAAGGCTGCCCAGGGCTTCCGCATTTAGGCCAAAAGCGCTTCGATTAAGAACTTACGGCTCCATCCGCAGGCTTTTTGCTTCAGCCGCAGGCTCGTCTTTCTCACTTTGCCGTTCTCTTTCCTGATCTCCCACCGCTTCAGCTTGTTCAA
>JBBSLV010000613.1:0-1519 GCA_038233535.1 Tepidisphaerales bacterium
GATCGGGCGAGAGCAACAGCGATTCCGCACCCGACTGGCGGATCGCGGCGTACGCGGCGTCGAAGTCGGCTGCGGTCCTCACCTCCATGCCTTTGATCCGCAACCCCAGGGCGCTTCCCGCCGCCAGCACTGCCTTGAGAATCGGTCCCCCGCCTTCGTTGCTCGGATTGACAAACACCGCCATGCTCGTGATGCCTGGAGCTGCTTCCTTCAGGAGTTCGAGTGTCTTGCTCGACAGTTCGTTCACGAGGTAGCTCGTGCCCGTCACGTTGCCGCCCGGCTCGGTGTAGCTGCGCACGAGGCCGTAGCCCACGGGGTCGCCGACACCGACCATGACGACCGGAATGGTCGACGTTGCCTTCATGAGCGCACGGGTCGCGGGCGCGGTGAAGGCGACGATCACGTCGGGAGCTTGTCCGACGACGTTGGCGGCGAGGCCCTGCAATCGATCGTTGCGGCCTTCGGAGGTCCGCGGTTCGAGCACTGCGATCGTGCGTCCGTCGATCCAGCCGAGCTTCTCTAGCTCGGGACGCAACCGTTTCGGGAAATTGGCGACTTGTGCGGCAGGAAACGCCGACAACACGCCTATCCGGCGCACGCGCCCCGCCGATTGCCCGCCTGCAGCAGGCGTCAGCGCGAGCCCCGCGATTCCGTGCAAGAAAATCCGCCGTTGCATCGATGAATGGACCCGTCGACCGACCGAATCCAAGTCTAGTACAAGGTGAGTCCAAGCCAGCGCATCGGGTGATCCTCGCCGCTCCGTTCGGCGTCGGACATCAACAAAAGCTCGCGGGTTGGGGCGGTGACGGGTGCGTCAGCTCGGGGAATTGATCCTTTTGCCGTGAGTTCTTTGTCTTTCGCGAAGAAGATCAGGCCGCTGCTGCAGTGGCGTAGACGTTGGGGAAGTGGTGCTCGCGCAGATACAGCGACGTGCCCATCGCCTAGTGGCCGTTGGCCGTGACGCGCCAGCGGCGCGTACGGGGGATCTTGGCGATCAGCCCGTGCACATGCAGTCGCCTGAAGCAGCGGGTGATCTTGGCGCTGGCCGTCTTCGAGTCGTCGGCGCACGAGCGCAGCCAGCGCGTCGTCGTCAGCTGTCAACGGATGTCGCGGTTGGTGAACCCGCGCAGGCAGTGCTCGCCGTCCAGGTGCATGAGGATCCGCTCGATCACCGCCGATGCGAGGATCGTCGCGATGATCTTGCGCAGCCCGACTCGGTTGCTGAAAGCTCCGACTCGCCGGTGACCTCTTCGGGCACGTCCTCGCCCAGCGTGGCGCCTACCTTGTGGGCCCTCGCGGGGGTGTATGCGGCGCGATGGGTCGAGGTGCAGGTGGGCCGCCAGATAGCCGCCCGCCGCCGACGTCGGCTTGTGGCCGGGGGACTAAACCGCTCGCGCGGTAGGCGCTCCGGCCACGCTGGTGGTGGTTCGTTGTGCCGCTGGTTCTGCGATGTTGGTGATCGAGGCAATCCGCCTCGTTCACTGACAGGAGCAGGATCATGGACGTCTCAACTCCCACC
>JBBSLV010000614.1:0-1519 GCA_038233535.1 Tepidisphaerales bacterium
CCACGTTCGACATGCCCGGAATGTTTCCTTGAACGTTTCAACCGCATCGTGCACTTCACCTGCGATGGACCCCAACGACGATCCCATCCTCTCCAAACGGTTGAAGGACGACCTGTCCGCGCTTTACCGAGCGGAGGTCCGTATTCCCTCGGAAATTGACCGGCTCGTGACGAGCGGCGCCCGGGCTCACTTCGCCCGTCGAGGCCGATGGATCCGCTGGTCCGGCGCCGGCGCGGCAGCGGCGGCGGTGCTGGTCTTGTCCGTGCAGCTTTTCCGATCCCGTCCCGCACCCCCCACGCGCGTGGCGGTCGCCGTGATTCGGCACGCCGGCGACACCGACGGGAACGCAACCGTCGACATCCGCGATGCGCTGGCGCTGGCGCGCAAGCTCGAAGCGGGGAGCGTGAAGTGGACGCGCTGGAAAGACGTCAACCGCGACAAGGTCGTCGACCGCAAGGACGTCGACGCCATCGCGATGATGGCGGTCACCTTGCACAAAGAGGTCGTGCGATGAGCCCGCGCCCGGCGACACGTCTTTCGCGGCTTGTGCGTCCCGCCCGTTGGCGAGGCCGCTTCAGCGGCTGGGTCGTCGCCATCGCGAGCGTCTCGCTCCTCATCGTCTCGCTTCTCGCCACCCTCAGTCCCGCTCAACGCCGGCCGGCGGCAACGATGCCGTCTACCACATCGTCGGCCGTCCGCTTCCAAACGGTGGACGTGACGCTCGACCCGAAGGGCCGACCGATCGCCGCGTACCAGATCGAGTTTATCGCCGACGCCGATCGCGTGAAGCTCGTCGGCGTGGAAGGGGGGGACCACGCCGCCTTTCGCGAGCCGCCGTACTACGACCCAGCCGCGCTGAGCAACCATCGCGTGATCCTCGCCGCATTCAGCACGAGCGCGGATTTGCCGCGAACTTCGACGCGCGTCGCGCGTCTGCACGTGCAGGTGAGCGGTGACGAGGAGCCGCGGTGGTCGGCGAAGCTGATTGTCGCGTCGTCCGACACGTCCGACTCGATCCCCGTTGAAGTCAGTGTTTCCGAAGGAGCCATGCCATGAAGCGCCTGATCGTCCGGTTGCTGTTCGTCGCCGTCGCACTGTCGCTCGCGACGATCGCCGTCATGCTCGGTTGTTCGTCGTCGTCGCAGAACGAGGCGCAGCACGCGAGCGCATCCGCCGATGACGTTCCGTCCGACAGGGGCGCGGGCGGCGGCGGTTATTTCTCGGAAAAACCGGCCACGGGCGCGCCGCCCCGCCTCGGGACGCCGTCGGCGGAGCAACGGGCGGAAGAACTGTGGGTCATTCCCAGGCCCGAAGTGGCTCGCACCTCCCTTGGACTGCAACGCGCGGCGAGCCAACCTGGCGCCTCTCGCGCCGATCCTGATCGCGGGCCCGCGACACGCGTCGATGACATACCGGGCAGCGGGTCTTTGATGACCCGATTGCCCGACTCTGAAAACCCCGTGCCCGTTCCCCTCAAGCACACCGACGTGAAAGCCTCGATCTCCGGCTACGTCGCCAC